>CAMBWG010000043.1 GCA_945871415.1 uncultured Desulfovibrio sp. | reverse complement strand
CTTCACGCAGGTCTTCCGAGATGGCATCTTCCGGTAGAATTGCAGCGAGATCGCTATCCGCCGGTACGGATACTTTCCCCAGTACGACGTGATGGGCTTCTTTGTTCTGGCGTGCAACAATCCGCTGATAACCGGGCTGCGTTTCAATATAGAAGGCTTCAAGAACAATGAACCACTCGCCCGGCGCGGGGATGCGCACGGCAATCGGGTCTTCCATGATGATTGTCAGCGAATAGCCAGCTCGTTCGACAATGGCCACGCTGCGCCCCTCATCCCCGTGGTATGCCTCAACAAGCATCGGGCCGGCAGGACGCAGGTGGAAGCCTTGATAAATACCCGCAGGGATGATTCCGGCAAATTTCTTATTGAGTGCGCTGGAGACATAGCGCTCGCCCCAGCGTACACTCTGGCGCAAACCTTGTTGAGATTGGCATTCAAGATCAGGCATTGTCCCCTCCGACAGTCTCTATGGGGAATATGACAGCCGGGTAGGCACGATTCATTTCTGTGGGAGTCACCCAGTCAGGGAGCATGGTGCATACGGCTATCAATTCTGTATCCTGATCATAAATTCCTATCATATTATAGCGAGTGGGTTCAGAGACTGTCCCCATAGGAATCTCGCATTTACACAGAATTGTTCCATTCGAGTATTCAGCCTCAATAAGGCCTCGGTAAAATTCCCGCGGGATTTCCGTCATATCCGGCGGGATAGGCAAGAGCTTCGGATCACCGGGATCGCACTCGTCAAGCAGACCAAAGCCCGCCCTGAACTCAATAAAGTGCGGACAGGCCCCCTGCCCAACCGCGGCCCTGCCTATTTTGTCATAGTAGCGGTTAAGCAGCTTGGACTGCTGATACGTTTTTTGTGTTTCAGGCATGGAAATACCCCCCGCAGGAATCAAGCGGCATGAAGTCTGCTGGAATATCGTCAAAGCACGGAAGCTGATCTAATTCTGGAATATTGAATGTAATACTACTATGACTTTCATTTACAGATGAAGCATTAGCGCTTACTACAGGAAATTTCACAGGATGTAATATGCGTTTTTTCAGCTTGTCAGTTTGATTAAGACAGCATGAAAAATTACATTTAATCCCTTGAATAATAGTTTCTGCAAAAACGGTAGTAAGCAGAGGCGACGACTCGTCTTCCGCCCCGGGAATGGCGATATCCAGAGGGAGCCAGTGCTCCGGTATTCCCTCAAGAGGAAGAAAAGTGTCGAGACGCCAGTATGGCGGGCCGGAGATAAAGGGAATGGAAATCCGCTTATGGCTTTCCCAAGAACACACGAAGTCATTGTCAAGGGGACGCTCATCAGCAGGAATAATGTCGAAGCGAGAGCCAATCGTGGAAAACTGCAACTCAAAGCACGACATGGTCTCGTGACGCACAAGCTCAAATGCTGCTTCAAAAGGTATATCGAAACGGATGTACCATAACGGCCCGTCATACACGATATGCAGCGGCTTTGTGCGCAAAAGCAGAGGTTCTGCCCTGTCGAGGAACTCCTGCTTGCTCAGGTGCAGACCAAAGATGCAGCTTAAATCAATGCCCAGCACCCCGCGAGAGGTAAGAAACATTCCATCGGGGGGACTGTTTTTAATCTCCGGCCAGGGGCCGTCGGCAGGAATGAAAGCGGTGCCGTAAGGGATGTCTACAGGAGCAAAAATCGGAAGCCAGTTTACGGACATATTGCCGAAATGACGCCTGAATACAGACCGGAGGATAAGCTCCGTATCCTTGTATTCCAGCTCCAGACGTCGCCAGGCAAGGGCTATGGGGCGATCTGCCTCATTGGGGAACTCAAAAGAAAAATAGTCCCCCATTTGCCGGATCTTCCGTACAAGATCCTGATCATCGGCAAGGTAAGAGGAGCGCAGTCGCTCAAGACGAGACAGGCATGGGTCAAAATACTCTTCCCATACCCCTTCAATGGCGGTTGCCAGATCGGCCCACCGGGCTTCTTTGCCCTTGGCCGTGGTAAGGCGACGGAACAGCCACTTAATCAAGAAAAAACCCCTTGCCGGAAAAATGAATTCTTATCGGCAAGGGTATGAGGGGCCAGCAGATATGGAAAGATTTTCTTTCCATATCTGCCAAATATGGAAAAGGCGAACTTTTATCCGTCCAGATAGGCAAGCTCAATGCTCGTTTCGTCCATGCTGATGCTGACCATCTGATAGATCAGCTCTGCCCTGGGCTGTCCCCGGATCTCGATCTCAAACCATGCGCCGCTATCTTTCTGAAAGTAACCAGTGGAAGAGATGACTTCATACACTTCATGCACCAGAACCACGTCGCGTCTTGCCGGAGAAGATTTTCCATAAGCGACATCAAGAGCTTGAACAATGGCCTCGCGCACTTCGGCCAGGATGCAGTCTTTCAGGATGCGCCCCTGTATGCGAAGGGAAAACTGCACATGTTCCGGCTCATACCACTGGAAATTACGGCACATGAAGGGGACCTCCCGCACGGCGGCCATGGCCATATCCTTGATGTCACGGTCGGGAGAGTAGGCGCATATCCAGATTTTGTTGATATGCTCCAGATGGTAGCCCCACATTTTTTCCGCCGTTTCTTCGCCCCAGGCGACGGCAAAGACAATTTCCGGGAACCTGCGGCGCAGGAAATAACGATAATCATTGTCCCAGACGAGGCGTTCGTTGTAGACCGGCGCGTAATGCAGGTCGCGCCGCATTTCTTCCGTATCCTCCTGGTTTTCCCCATGCTGAATGGTTTCGCAGACCAGAATCTGCGCAGAAGCAATCTGCCCCGTGTCATCCCTGATTTCATCCACGGGATAAAGGCTCTGCTTCTCCAGCAGCACGATATCGCCTTCCGTCTCAATCAGCTCGATGCGCACAATCGCCCCGGCATCCGGGATTTTGCCGAAGTCCCCATTCCCGAACCTGATACCGATCTGGTCCGTGAAGTGGTAAAACTCATCATAAACAAGGGAATCAGGATAAGAGTTGGTTAAGAGGCGGTCATATTTCCATTCCTGGAACGCCTGTCCAGTTTCCGACACAAAAACCCTGAATGAAACAATGCGCGGCGAAACATCCCGCCCCATGAGGATTTCATAGAAGGGTCTGCGCTCGTCGATGACAAACTCCAGAGTCTGGCAGCTGCGCTGCTGTACCGAAGCCTCAATACGTTCTCCGGGGGGAACGACTACCGTGTCCGTGAGCGTGAAAACAACTCTGGCGTCCGACATGAACTCCCGCTCGCGCACTATGGTGAAGGGATGCTTCCCCTGATTCAGGATAGATATGCGCCCCTGTGCCGGAACCGGCTTGCGCGGCATGTACTCCATCCCCTCGCCATGAGCCAGAATCGAAGAGCGATTCAGCGCCGAGTCTAAAAAACTCTCCTGCATGGCCCGCTCAACCTTGTGCGCAGCATCCTCTATTGACCAGCCAAGAAAGATCGACAGCTGCTTTACAAACTGGGAACCGGCAAGCCCCTTCCACGAGGACATTTCTGCCAGAAGCGAAGTCACCTTTTCGGCTATGGCATCAGCAAGAATCATGGCAGCCCCTATAGATTGACCTGCAGATTGTCGCTCCCGTACTGGTGCACGACAACGACTGAAATCAAATCAATATCCAGCACCTCAACCTTAACGGAAACAAGGCGCAAGTCATCAATATCCTGCGGCATTTTTCGAGAAAGCGCCATTTCAATCTGCACTTCAAGATGATTGCCTTTCGATACTGGATCGTGCTTGAATCTGGAAAGATTGTGTCCCCAGGAAGGATAGTGAGCGACAGAGCCTTCAGGGGTAGCAAGCCACTCCTGAATCCGTTCCGACATCGCTGCCCCTTCATGGAAACGCGCTATATCGGATGCTGAAGCCGATTTCATGCGCCAGCTGGCTTCTTCCATCCTCTCTGCTCCTGTTTACAGATCCAACGCCATGCCCCGAACGGAAGGATCATCATAATCCATGCTGATTGACGGCACGCCGCCGCCATTACCGGACGCCATGCTCCCCGCCTTGCGATTGCCGCTTTCGATAGCCGCAAGAATCTTGCCGAGCATTGCCAGCAACGCCCGATTATCCCCGCTCGCCCCGCCCTGCAGAGCTTGCGACGGCAAAATCGTGCGAACGGACTCCGGGTGTTCCACACCGAGCCCTGATTGTGCATTTCCAGCGCCCGCAAAAATTTTTGCCGAAGACTGCGGCGGCGCTGTGCTTACGGCGGATTCCGCCAGAGCTGCGGGTGCGGACGGCACGTCGGCCGAAGAGCCTGCGATGGACGCTGGTTGCGCAGGCGCAACCTTGCTTGCATCAGCCATGGCCACCAGGTCAGCGCCAAAAAGTTTTGTGCCTCTCTTTTGCTGGGCTGCATACCAGTCGGCATAGCGGGACGACATGACGCCCTTGCCGCCCCGGGATTCGCTCACCATGAGCTCTCCGGTCACGGGGTCACGGTAGGTCTGAACAACATGGTCGATATCTTTGAATCGCCCGGATTCCCACCCCTTACGGCCCGTATCCAGGCCGATCACCATGCCTTCTTTTGCCAGTTCAGGCGTCAACTGCTCGTTGGTAAGAAGCTGACCGGTCTGTTCACTCACCGCCCGGACGATACCCGCAGCTCCCTCTTTCCCTGCGCCCTGGTTCAAGGCGCGTCGTGCCTCGGCGCTGAAAACATCCTGCCCCATGGCCGCATTCATACCAGCCATGAGCTGATTGCTCATTTCCTGAACCCAGCCGGAGCAGTCAATCGCACCAGACGCAGAATCTTTTCCTCCCATTTGATACTTGACATTGCGCCTCTTGGCATCCTCGGTCGCCTCGGCAATCATGCTCGACACGCCGGCCTGAACAGCCTCTGTTCCCCCTTTTGCCATACTTGCGCGCAAGCTCCTGGCATTCGCCTCCCCCCTGTTCATGCCCAGGATGAGATCGCGCTCCCGCTCCATGCGATTCCGCACGGATTGCTGTACCTGCGCCGAAGATGACCCGAACTGCCCTCCGCGCCTGGCATAGACGGCCCGGATCAGGTCTTCCCGGGACATCCCCTCACGATAGACCCCATTGAAAATTTTAGCCGCGCCGCCGCCTCCATGCTGGACGGCTGTGGAAAACATCATCTCCTGCAACGACTTGTCACTCAGAATCATCTGCCGCAGAGAGTCGGATTGCAGGCGGGCCATGGCCGGGTTGTAGTTATGTTTCAGAAGGGACTCGCGCTGGGTATTCTCAAAGAGCTCGCTGTTGGCGGAGGCTTCTTGCAGATAGGCGTCCACAAACGCCCCTGACCTGCCGCCCGTATTTGTCGGACCGGCCGCACGCAGTCGTTTGGCGACAGCGGCCGCTTCGCCTCCCTTGCTCTCCAGAAGTTGCAACCACTCCTCAAGGCTTCCCTGCTTTGAGGACAACTGCCACTTACCGTATGAGGTTCCGCCGGTACGGTCGTAACCGATGGCCCGTATGCCATCTGTACCGCTTTCCTCGTGCGCAACCGTGTCACCTATCTTGCTGTCCGGGTTATACGCGAAACCGGGAGCAGTCCCGGAAGCTCCCGTCCGCACATAGCCGCCGTTTCCGCCTGTCCGCACGTCCCGAATAGCATCCCGGACGCCGCCCAGCGCACCGGCGATACCGTATGTGTCCGGCATGGTATTGAGCGACTTGTCAATGCTGGATAGCAGCTTGTTTTGCTCCTGCATGGCCTCGTTGACAGACGACATGGCCTCATTCATCTCTTCTTGTGTCTCGACGCCGGAAGAAATCAAACCGGTACCCACTGCGGGCAGCGCCGGAAGCTCCGCTGCCTGCACTTCTGACGGCCCCAACTCCTTCAGCAGGCGACTTCCCCAGGCGGAAACCGTATCCCAGCCGGAAGAAGCCGCTTCCTTTGCGCCTTCCCACGCACTGCTCGCCTTTTCCCCTGCCCACGCGACCCCCGCGTCTATGGCGTCACGACCTGCGGACAGAAGTTTGCCCCCCTCTGCAATGGCACCTGATGCAATATCTTTTGCGCCGTCTGCGATCTGCCCCGGCAAGTTCGAGACAGTCTTCCAAAGGCTGGAAAGCATCTCGCCGGCTCCCGCGATGCTTTCCTGTGCAAAATTCTCCAGCGAAACCCAGATACCGCCTATGGCGCTCCTGGCTCCATCCCACAAACTGGACAGCAGACTCGCCCCTTGTTCAACGACGCTGCCTGCGAAGGCCGACAGAGCGCCTCCTGCCTCCTGGGCAGACGTCCAGACCCGGGAAGCGAAATCACTTATGCCTCCCCATAACGAAGCAGCCCGCTCGCTGAAAGACGCCACAAAATCCTGAGTTGCCACGGCGATGGCGGTACCTGCGCTGTAGATATTTCGCGCGATATCCGCAGTATCCACGTCGATGCCAAGAAGGCCGAGGAGTCCGGTTGCCAGACCTCCCATATCCAGGACGCTGGCAATCGCCGTGCTGGCCTTCTGCCCGGTGCTGGCTTCCTGACCTTCGGCAAGCCCAAAGGCCTGCCGCTGCATTGCCGTATCATTCCAGCCCTGAAAACCATCGTAGAGCGCCATCCCCGCGGCAAGAAGCTGTCCTGCAACCGGAATGGCCCTGGCCGCGCCAAGCGCCCCTTTTGCGCCCAAGGCGAGCATTCCACGCCCGATGCCTGCCGTGCCCCTTTTCGCCCCACCCAAAAGACCGCGCCTGCCGACATCACGTGCGGGAACACGGGAACGGGCGCGTCCACGCCCGACATCAACATCCCGCGATCTGCCAGTTCCGCCCCCCTCACGGATAATGCGATCTCGTCCCCGGAGCCCCCCCGTAAAACGGTCTGACAGCCCTCCTCTGTTCGATGCGCGGATAGCTCGCACAAGCTCCTTATGGCGCTTTTCCTCGGCCCGGGCCTCTCGCGCGTGCAGGTCCAGCCCATCTGCAGCGATCTCAATCTGTGCCGTCTCACGGCGCACAGTATCCCGATCCGGCAGGAAACGTCCTTTGGCATCACGCTTCTGGCCGCCTTCCTGGCCTGCATGACCTTCCTTCCTGCCTTCAAACCGCTCTTTCAGACTATCGGGAATGGCTTCGCGTAATTCCTTGGCTACGCCAAAAAGCGGGCCTGCGAGGGCATAACCAGCGGCATCTCTGGCATTACTGTCCTCCTTGACGGCTTCCATACCAAGTCTGCCAAAGCTGCCGAACTTGCCCAGGCCTCCCATGACGGCATCCGCAATGATGCGTCCCTGCTTTGCGATGGCGCGCTCTTCGCGCCCCGAAGCACTGGCCTGCTGCGATCTCGTAGGTACGGCAGTGGATGCGGCTCCCGCAGGCGCGGAAAAAGAAGCCCGGGATGCGTCTCTGTTCGTCTTCTGGGAAGGATTATTCCCTCTCCCGTCAGTTGTCCGGCGGCTGCCACGATCAGACGTGTGCCCGCCGTCCTGCCCTGCACCGGCAACCACAGAGCGTGCTGCTCCGGGGCCTTGCAAAGGCTCATGGGACGGCCGTCGCCGCGCTGTTCCCGAACCTGCGGTCGACAAAAGGCTGTTCCCTGCCTCAAAGGCACGGGAAGGAAGGACGGCGGCAGCCAGAGTCGAACACCCACCCCGTGTGTTGGCAGCGATCTCGTCCAATCTGTCCGCTATCCGCCCCCAGAGGCTCAACGCCCGCGTATCGGCAGCGCCTCCCGAACGGCGCTCCAGAGAAAGGCTTCTCTGGAACAGGGAGGCCAAAATGGGATTCTCTGCGTTCGTAATCGACTGCCCTTTCTTGCTTCCCGAATCATCTTGGCTTTTCTGACAGCGCCATTATTGAGCGCAATCACCCTGCTGACGGGACAGCGGAGTATACCGTCCATACTCTGCCCCTCATAAAGGCAGAGGTTTTCAAGAATAATGTCCCAGCCGCGTTCGCTATAGGGTAGGAATGACCGAGACAAACCGAAAGGGATAGTGAAGCAGCACCCCCGGCAGCTCCGGATTCTCGTCACAGCGCACATCCGGGATTTCCAGATAAAAGCGCCCGTTCATATAGGACGTGCGCAAACCATGACGCATGTCTGCGATGGCGTTTTCCACGCGGCCGGCAAAATCCCTGAACTGGCTTGCTGGCATTGCCTTGATGACATTTTCGACCTCGCCGCGCCGGCTGCGCGGTGTGCCATGTTCATCCAGATAGGGCATGTCGATGCAGCTCAAGATGCGAAACATGGCCATGCGCACTCGCTTTGCCATGATAGCCGACTGCAAACGCAGTTCCTCGTCGGCGGAAATCGAACCGCGCCGCTCGGTCAGCGCCTGCTCGGAAAGCAACAGGTCATAGCGGTACTTTTCCACGTCTTCCAGGTCGGCCCCGGTCAGGGGCCTCACACAGACATTGTGCCCCTGCCACGGAAATTCTCGCAGCGCCCTGTCCTTGATAGGAGTGTACTCGTCAAGAATGCGGCTCAACGCAATGTCCTGGGTGTGTTGCTTTCCGCAGAGAGAACAGGTGTAGGTGAGCGGAATGGCTCGATATGTCGTTGTGTTCACGAAATAGGTGAAAAGGGCATAACGCCGGTCTTCACCAGTCCATTCACGGGGATTCGAGACTCCGGGCCCGACCTGCACCCGCTCCAGAAAAAGAGTTGTCGCCGCCTCCTCGCATTCAGGATCGACAGCGGAAAAATCAATGGCGTCCGCAACCGTAGCTTCGCGCAGACGAACTGTAATTTCCGGGTTGGAAGGAAGAGAGAACTCGCAGAGCATGAAAACTCCAATTCAAATTATGGTTGAAAACTGAACGAGCGTAACAGGGATTTCCGCGAACTGGCAATTTTCACGCGACCGGGATATTTCCCCGACCTGAATCGGATAGCAGTACATTTCATAGGACGGGGTTTCCAGTCCTGTAACGTCGATATTATAGATTACAGCCTTCCTGACATATCCGTTCAGACCAAAAGGCACACCGACCGTCCCGTCCGCCCCGACAACCTGCCCCCACCACTGGCTCAAAAAAGCGGCGTTTCTGCCATCAACATTGTCGCGCATGGTGAAAGATATACGCAGAATCTGATCTGCGGTCGGCCAGGCATAGGAAGCCGCTCCACACTGCTCCTCATCCGTTGCAATGTCGAAATGGGAGTAGGTTATATCCTTGACATAAAAGTCAAAATCGGCTGGAGCTCCTTCAAGTTCCAGCCGAAAGTTCCATTCAGCCTGAAAGTCTGTCCGCACAAGCTGGCGGCTGACCTGACGCAGACGGTTAAAGTCTTCCGACGCCGTAAAAAGCGACGTGAGTGCGCCGGGAATACGGAACAGAAGGGAATCCAGGGCGTTTCGGACTTCACCCTGCGCCCGTCCGACTGCCTTATTCAGCAGCTTGTTGCCTGCGCAGCTGGCGGCGTTGCCCGTCTTTATGGAGAAATCTCCTATGCTCATGCCGACCTCAAAACATGGATGCAGGAGGCGAAACAGCTTTGTTTTCAAGCATTTCTTTTTCCAGGTCGGCAAGACGCGCACGCAAGTCCTGTTCTGTCGGCAAGCCCTGCGCGGCCTCAACCATATTTGTGGCAAGATATGCTTCTCGCTCCCGCTTGACGTTTTTGATTGATATCAGGACCTCAAGGTAGTCGCCGACAAGAGCGTCACAGTCTCCAGGCAGAGGCGTGTCCATCTCCCAGTCACGCAGGTTGCAGAAATAGGCGAGGCAATAGGGCGGCTCATGCTCTTTTCCCAACATGAGAGTGACAACGGCATGTCCTTCCGAGTCTTTCCCAATGCGCCAGGGGATATAGCGACGCATGGAATCACTGCACCCCGCGACGGCATGGAAATCAGGGGCGAGGGAGAAAGCGGCTTCATCTCCCCAGGACTCAAGAATAACCCCTGCCCTGTCCTGAAATTTGCCGAGCGCCTGCCGGAGCAACCGCTCCAGTTCGGAAGTATCCGAGATGTAGCAAACCACGAACCGCGCTACAGCATCCTCAAGGAGTTGGCGAGGAGTCATTGAGACCGCCTAGATATTTCCCGACAGCCCCATGCTGCCGGAATCGCTGTCGCACCAGCTGCACCAGTTCGCATGGATGGTGCCGGAAGGTCGAACGAGGGATGCGCCGTCTTCCACGGAAAGATCGACGCCCTCCAGTTCAAGCCAGCAGTCTTCCAGGCGCACCGCTGTATGCCTGTTGCCATCAAGATAGGATTCACCGGCGGCTGTCAGCTTGATCGTGATATATCGCTTGTTTGCGACGAGATCGCGAAGGAACCGATAGGCATGCCCCTTGACAGTTTCCTTGATGGTGATCGGTATGTCCTGGGCGTTTTTGTACCGGCCCTGCTGGTTGAACTGCACGCCAAAGGGGCCATAGGATTCAATCACTTCGCGTGCGAGGGCGGGAAGCTGAGTGCTTTGCACCAGAAAACGAATGTCGGAATCACCCTCAAACTCCATGATGAACTCGTCCGCCGCGACGCCTTCGCCAAGCCCCAGAAGGCGCTTGTAGTTTTTCTTGATGGCAGGCACGTTGCCGTGTACATCGTGAATGTTTGCCATGTGTTATGCCTCAATTTTTGAATTGATACTGAAAATCGGACTTCGTTCCGTATCCTTTTTTCAGCATATCTTTTGTAACCATTGTCATGGTTGACAAAGACAGATTCACAGTGCAGCGCACAAATCTTCCCTGTGAATCCATCTCCTTGTCAAAAGGAACGGATACGCTGTTCAGCACAAGATACTGATAAATGACTCTGCG
>CAMBWG010000042.1 GCA_945871415.1 uncultured Desulfovibrio sp. | reverse complement strand
TGTATCCTTTGGAGAAAACTTGTATAGCAAGGTGTATGCCGGACATTCTCTAAGCGAGATGTCCGGCATTCGTCAGTACCTCCTGAGGGAAGAATGCCGCAGCATGTTCGACGAGGTCACCGCGGGACTGGCCGCGTTCAGTACGCATGCCACCCGGCTTTCCGAGCTGCTTGTGGAAAGCGACAGACTCATGAAGGAGCGTCTTGAGCACTACGGGGCCTCCCTCCAGCTGATTGACAAGTACAACCATGATTTGACGGAAGTGTTTGCCACCTATCTCAAGGCAAGCGATCAGGAATTGTCCCGTTCCGGCTATACGGGGCTGCTGCTTGTGGGCATGATGATCATCATCGGCGTCAGCTTCTCCATCTTCATTGCGCATACCATCACCAGGCCTTTGCGCCGGACGCAGGAATTTGCTCAGATTGTTGCCGCCGGCGATCTTGACCGGACGCTGGATGTGCACAACTCCGATGAAACCGGCATGCTGGCTGATTCCCTGCGTCATATGGTTGCGGGACTGCGCAAGAACATCAAGATGGCGGAAGAGAAGAGCGCGGAAGCCGAGGCCAAGGGGAAGGAAGCGACCCAGGCCATGATGGAGGCCCGCGAAGCCCAGAAGAAGGCCGAGAACGCCCGGCGGGAAGGCATGCTGGCGGCGGCGCAGCGGCTGGAAAGTGTGGTTGAGGCCATATCCGCGGCCTCAACGCAGCTTTCGAGCCGTATCGAACAGTCCGACAAGAGCGCGCAGACAGCCTCCCATCGTCTGGCTGAGGCTGCGACGGCCATGAACGAAATGAATGCCACCGTACAGGAAGTGGCCCGCAACGCGGCCCAGGCTTCCGCGGTCTCTTCCAGCACCCGTTCCAAGGCCGAAGAAGGCGCGGACATTGTGCAGCATTCGCTGGCCAGTATTCGGACTGTCCATGACATGAGCAGGGCGCTCAAGCAGGATATGACACAGCTCAACGATCATGCCCAGTCCATCAACGATATCATGGGCGTTATTTCCGATATCGCGGATCAGACGAATCTGCTCGCCCTTAACGCCGCCATCGAGGCTGCGCGCGCGGGCGAGGCCGGGCGCGGCTTCGCCGTGGTGGCCGACGAGGTGCGCAAGCTGGCCGAAAAGACCATGGCTTCCACCACGGAAGTCGGCAACGCCATCCGTTCCATTCAGGACAGCACAACCAAGAGCGTGACTTCTATGGATCTCGCCGGGGAACAGGTGGAACAGGCCACCGGTTTTGCCAATCAGTCCGGCGACGCCCTGCAGCAGATTGTGCAGGATGCCGAAACAACGGCGGACGAGGTCAGCGCCATTGCCACGGCCGCGGAAGAACAGTCCGCCGCCAGCGACGAGATCAACAGGACCATTATCGAAGTCAACGATATCGTCGCGCAGACCGCCGCGGCCATGAACGAAGCGTCCGCCGCGGTCAATGCGCTTACCGCGCAGGCGCATGAACTGGGCGATCTGATTGAAAGCATGAAGCGCGACGGCTAATTGAGCTTGTATTGCCGGGGGAAGGGAACGCCCTCATCTCTGCTGTCGATGCCCGTGGCTTCCTTCGTCGCAACGGGCACGGCCTGCGGCCGCCATTCGGTCGCTGCCGGCGCGAGAGGTGTTTCCCTTCCCCAGCGCGCTTTTTTGTGGAGAATGAAATAATGGGGAGGTTCCGCTGCGCTTCCTGCGGCAGCCGCCCACCGGGAGTAGCAAGCTGAAGACGTCGCTTTCCCGCGTATCTCCCGGAAGCGAAAACGAGGCCCTGTCCTGAACACATTCAGGCAGGGCCTCGTTTTGCTTCTGTAGAACATTTTCAGTTTGAAACGCGTTGCGTTTCAAACCATACGGCCTGTCGTTCGCGGAAAAAGCGCGGTTTTTCCGTTCACTTTGAGCCGGGCGGCGCTGTGCCGCCGCCTCGCGTTTCACCTTTTTCAAAGGTGAAACGCTCTAGAAAGGCTTTTTCTTGTCGTCGTCATCTCGCCGAGACGTCGAGCAGGGGCCTCAGCCGCCCTTGCCCAGCCGCGAAAACAGAAAGAGCGCCAGAGCCGCAATAACGGTAATGGCGAGCATATTCAGCACATCCAGCCCCATGATATTACCTCCGGGGAACGTGTTTTTTCTGGCAGAGCGCCGTGCCTGCCTTACCTTGAAGAAAACAGCATAGAGGAAAAGGGACGCCCCGCGCAAGCGCTTCGGCGTCCCTCGTACGTTTTACGGCAAAAGAGAGCTAGTCCTTCGGGCGGTTGTCCACAATACGCCTGGCCTTGCCTTCCGACCGTTCTATGGAGTGCGGTTCCATCAGACGGACCTTGACGGTAACGCCGAGATATTCCTTGATGTTCTTTTGCAGCGTCCGTTCCAGCGTCTGGAGCTTGCCGATTTCGTCGGCAAAGAGGTGCTCGCCCATTTCCACACGGACTTCGAGCGTATCGAGATTGTTCACCCGATCCACCACAAGCTGATAGTTGGGCGACAGGACGCGCTGTTCCATGAGCAGACCTTCGATCTGCTGCGGGAAGACATTCACGCCACGGATAATCAGCATATCGTCGGTACGACCGCGCAGGCGGGTGATGCGGACGTGCGTGCGACCGCAGCAGCAGGGCGTGTAGTCCAGACTGGTCAGGTCGCGCGTGCGGTAGCGCACCAGCGGGATGCCTTCCTTGGTCAGGGTCGTAAGCACCAGTTCCCCGACTTCGCCGGGCGGGAGCTGTTCGCCGGTGACGGGGTCGATGATTTCCGGCAGGAAGAGGTCTTCCCACAAGTGCATGCCGGTCTTGGCCTCCACGCATTCCATGGCGACGCCCGGTCCCATGATCTCGGACAGACCGTAAATATTCAGAGCATTGATGCCCATTTTCTGTTCGATATCGTGGCGCATTTCCTCGGTCCAGGGTTCCGCGCCGAAAACGCCTGTGCGCAGCGGCAGTTCCTTGAAGTCAATGCCGACTTCCTGTCCCGCCTCCCAGAGGTGCAGCGCATAGGACGGCGTGCAGCACAGGGCCGTGGCGCCGAAGTCGCGCAACAGCATGGCCTGCCGGCGGGTTGCGCCGCCGGAAGCGGGCACGACCGTCGCCCCCAGACGCTCCGCGCCGCCATGCGCGCCAAGGCCGCCCGTAAACAGGCCGTAACCATACGCCACATGCACCGTGTCCAGATGGCTGACGCCCGCCGCCGCAAGGCTGCGCGCCGCAGCTTCGGCCCAGTTTTCCAGATCCCGCGCCGTATAGCCGACGACGACGGCCTTGCCCGTGGTGCCGCTTGATGCGTGCAGGCGCACGATGTTTTCACGCGGTACGGCGAACAGACCGAAGGGATAGTAATCGCGCAGATCCTGCTTTTCCGTAAAGGGCAGGTTCCGGAGATCGGCAAGCGTCTTGATGTCGGCGGGGGTGATGCCGATTTCCTTGAAGCGCTTCTGATAAAAGGGGACGTTGGCGTAGACGCGCGCGCACATGTCGCGCAGGCGGCGCAGCTGCAATGCCTCGATCTCCTCGCGAGGCAGCGTTTCCTTGCGTATGTCGAAAATCACGGTGTCTTACTCCTTGGATCTCATTCGCGCCTTGCGGATCACGTGTCTACTGGCATGCCCCAAATAGGCCTGCCGGTCAAGGGGAGACGCCGCGGCGGACGGCTCATTTCCCCGCCTGCCGCGCCGTCCGCCCATTGCCCTTGCCGACGCTTTACTGTAGACAGGAGGAATGCAAAATCTTACTGAAAAACCCAAGCAATTTTCCACGCTGCCCACGGCTGAAAAGCTCGCGGGCATCCGTGACTGGCTGGAAGAACACAAGGCCCTTGATGTGACCGTTATCGACCTGGCGGGCTCGGGCGCCTTTGCCGAGGGCATGATTGTGGCGACGGCGACTTCCGTCCGGCACGCCCAGAGTCTTGCCGACGGCATCGGCCTCTACTGCCGCGAGCAGAATCTCGAATATCTGCGCATGGAAGGCTACACCTCCGGGCAGTGGATTCTGGTGGACTGCAACGATGTTGTGATCAACATTTTTCAGTCCTCCACCCGTGAACTGTACAAACTTGAAAACCTCTGGGGCGCGGTCGCCTCTGCGCGCGCACCCCGCGGGGAAGGATAGGCCGCATGAATGCCCTTGTGCCGACGCTGCTGCTTATTCTCGACGGCTGGGGCGTCGCTCCGGCCGGTCCTTACAATGCGCCTTCCGTGGCCCGCACGCCGCATCTGGACGCCCTTTTTGCCGGCTGCCCCCATGCGAGGCTGAATGCCTCGGGGCGTGCCGTCGGCCTGCCTGACGGTTATATGGGCAATTCCGAAGTCGGGCATCTCAATATCGGCGCAGGGCGCATCGTCTATCAGGATATGACGCGCATAGACATGGCGGTGGAAGACGGCTCGCTGGCTGAAAATGCCGTCTTCGTCCGGCTTGTTGAGGCCGTGCGCGCTTCCGGCGGGACGCTGCATTTCGCCGGACTGCTCTCTGATGGGGGCGTGCACAGTCATATCCGGCACCTTGAGGCATTGTGCGTCGCCGCCTCCCGTGCCGGCGTGCCCGTGCGCGTGCACTGCTTCATGGACGGGCGCGATACCGCCCCGGAAAGCGGCATTGGTTTTGTGACGGCCCTGCAACAGGCGCTTGCTCCTCTGCAAAATGCCGCCATAGCCACGCTGGTGGGCCGGTACTATGCCATGGACCGTGACAAGCGCTGGGATCGCGTGGCTGAAGCCTGGAATCTGCTCGTTCACGGCAAGGGCGCGCGGTACGCCGATGCCGCCGAAGCCTTGCGGGCCTCCTATGCCGCGGGCATAACGGATGAATTCGTGAAACCCGCCGTCATATCCGGGGCCGCTCCCCTGGCGGACGGCGATGCGCTCTTCTTTTTCAACTTCCGCGCGGATCGCATGCGGCAGCTGGCCCATGCCTTCTGCGACGCGTCCTTTGACGGCTTTGAGCGCGGCCGTCGGCCGGAGCTTGCCGCGCTGGCGTCCATGACGGCCTATGATGCGGAACTGCCCTTGCCCGTGGCCTTCCCCAGGCAATCCGTCCGTGACGGGCTGGGAGAATGTCTTTCCCGGCTCGGATATCATCAGTTGCGGCTTGCCGAGACGGAAAAGTATGCGCACGTCACCTATTTCTTCAACGGCGGCGTGGAAGAACCTTTCCCCGGCGAAGATCGCCTGCTCATCAATTCGCGCCGCGATGTGCCGACGTACGACAAGGCTCCGGCCATGAGCGCCCGTGAGATTACCGAGGCCTTTCTGGCCGACTGGGCCACAGGGAAGCATGATCTGATTGTCTGCAACCTCGCCAACGGCGATATGGTGGGACATACCGGCATCCTCGAGGCGGCGATTTCCGCCTGCGAAACCGTTGACGAGTGCGTGGGGCGCATGGCCGAAGCCGTCCGTGCCCGCAAGGGGCGAATGCTGCTTATTGCCGATCACGGTAACTGTGAAACCATGCGCGGTCCGGACGGCGCGCCCTTTACCGCGCATACCACCAACCCCGTGCCCTGCCTTCTGCTCGAAGGCGACGGTACGCCGCGCCGTCTGCATGACGGCAAACTTGCCGATGTGGCTCCCACGCTGCTGGATCTCTGGAAGCTGCCGCAGCCCGAGGCCATGGACGGCCGCAGCCTGCTGGACGCCTGATACCGGCCTTTCTGTTTTTGCGGTCGAGGGGAGGAGCCTTCCGTTCATACGGCAGGGCTTTTTCCCCTTCAAGCGCCCCCCGATACGCTTTTTCCGGGAGAAGGCGCGTTGCGGCCGGTTGCCGGTTATGGCGATGCGGGAGCGATCTTCCCTGTGTAAGGATTTTTTATGAAAACATCGCAGAAACCTCAGACTCCGGTACATCCCGAAGGGATGGAAATTCTTTTTTTCTATCCCTGTCCGCATTGCGGCAGGCATGTGCCCCAGGTCAATCCCGTGACGCCCCAGCTTGCCAGCTGTGACGCCTGCGGTCAGTCCTTTCCCATTGTTCCCATTGATGAGCGGAGCCTCCACTATGTGCGCATCATGCTTGCCAACGGACGCGCCGCTGTCGATCCCGACTTTCTGTAATCAGGAAGGGATCGCTTCACCTTCGAAAAGGTGAAACGCGAGGCGGCGGCACGGCGCCGCCCGGCCCAAAGTGAGCGGAAAAACAGCTTTTTTTCCGCGAAACGACAGGCCGTATGCTTTGAAACGCTCAGCGTTTCAAACTGAAAAAGCTCTAATGCTCCGCAGTCCGTCCTGCGCCAGGACGGACTGCGGCAGTTCCGCAAAGATTGCCTTTCCCTTTCCGGCCTGAGCGGGGCCCCTCTGTCAGAAGGGAGCTTTTCCAGCATACTGTCATTACTGACGGGAGTTGCCATGAACGTTTCCGAGCACGAGACCATCGCGCGGCGGACCAATCCTGTCGCGGGGCACGGCATGATTACCACGCCGCATTATCTGGCGTCCCAGAGCGGTCTGGCCATTTTGCGCAGGGGCGGTACGGCCGTGGATGCCGCCATTGCCGCCGGGGCCGTGCTGTCCGTGGTCTATCCGCAGATGTGCGGGCTGGGGGGCGACGCCTTCTGGCTTGTGCACGATACGGCGCGCGGGGAAAGCCGGGCGCTCAATGCCAGCGGCCGGGCGGCGCGGGCTGTGAACAGAGAAAAATTTGCGGCTCTGGGGGGTATTCCCACGCGGGGCTGGCTGTCTGCCATTACGGTTCCCGGCATGGTGTCCGGCTGGGGGGAGGCCTATGCCTACAGCCGCGACGTGCTGGGAACGCGTCTTTCATGGGCTGATTTGCTGGAAGATGCCATTGCCTATGCGGAAGAGGGCGTTCCCCTGGCATCTTCGCTGGCGCAATGGCTGCGGGAGGACACGCGCACGGATGCCGGGGAGAGCCGTAATCTGCAGCGTTTTGCCGGTTTCCGCAGGGTCTTCTGCACGGCGGAGGGGGATATCTGCGCCATAGGCCGGAATCTGCGTCAGCCGGAACTGGCGACAACGTTGCGCAGGCTGGCTGGCGAGGGCTGGCGGGCCTTTTATGAAGGCGATATCGCCGCCCGCATCGCTGCCGACATGCGGACAGGCGGCGGCCTGCTGACGGAAGAGGACTTTGCCGCGCATCATGCCGACTGGCAGGAACCGCTGCGGGTGAATTACCGGGGCTTTTCGGTGCTGAACTGTCCCCCCAACAGTCAGGGGCTGGCATCTCTGGCGCTGCTGGGCATTTTGTCGCAGATTGACGTGCGCGCGCTGGGAGAAGGCACGGCCGATTATTATCACGTGATTATCGAGGCTACGAAGCTGGCCTTTGCCGATCGCGATCGGTATCTGGGCGATCCGGAATTTACGGACATTCCGCTGGCGGAACTGCTGTCTCCGAACCACGCCGCGGCGCAGGCGGCGCGTATCGACATGCGCCGGGCGGCCGCCGCGGTGACGCCTCTTGACCCGCACGGCGATACTATCTGGCTTGGCGTCGTGGATGCGCAGGGAACGGCAGTTTCCATGATTCAGAGCGTCTACCATGACTTTGGTTCCGGCATCGTCGCCGGTGATACCGGCGTCCTGCTGCAGAATCGCGGCTGTTTCTTTTCTCTGGACCCGGGCAGCCCCAACTGTCTGGCTCCGGGCAAACGCCCCTTTCACACATTGAATCCCCCCATGTTGCTCGACGGGGATGCGCCGCGTCTGATTTACGGCACCATGGGCGGCGAAGGGCAGCCGCAGACGCAGGCCGCGCTGGTGACGCGCATCATGGATTTTGGTATGATGCCGCAGGAGGCCGTCTGTGCTCCCCGCTGGCTTTATGGGCGGTCCTGGGGTGAGGCCGTCAACAATATTCGCCTGGAATCCCGCATTGAGGCATCCGTTGTCGAGGAGCTGCGCCGTCGCGGGCATGATGTGGCCGTGACGACGGCTTTCAACGATGTCATGGGCCATGCGGGAGCCATCTGGCGGCATCCTGAAACGACGTTCCTCTGGGGTGCGGCGGATCCGCGAGGCGACGGCATTGCCGCAGGCTGGTAATTTTATTGACAAACCTCTTTTCTTCCTTTCCGGGCCTGCCACATGAAAGCGCATCATTTTATTTTGGGAAACGACAAGGTGACGCTCTGGCGTAACCATGTTTCGGAACTCAAGGAGCAGATTTCGGAAATCATGCGTCTCATGACCTTGGGAGACGATGGATCCGAAGCCGGGGAGGGGGAAGGGCGCGTCAACCTCTGGCGTTCCCGCCGCCATGACGTCTTTCGCGCGGCCCGTGAGCAAAAGTTGCCTATCTGTCTTTCCTGCCGTACGGAGGACGCCGCCGGACAGGAGGAACAACTGCTGAGCGCGCAGGTCCTGCGCAATGATCCGCTGACATTGCAGCTTCTGGATGCGCCGCCGGAATTGCTGCTGGCTTCAGACTTCTGTTCATATACCTTCACTATTCAGGAAGAGGATGCCCGTCTGGAAGTGTCGGGCACGGCGACGATTCGCGAGCTGCAGCGGCGATCAGACGGTCTCCGGCTGATTGTGGGCCTGTTGCGTCGCCCGAGTGTGCGTCCCGTCATCGATCCCCCCGCCCTGATTGACTGTTCCTGTCCTTCCACCTCACGTCTTGTGCTGGTGAATTCACTGCCGCGCACACTTCAGGCGCTGCGGGCCCTGCTGCGGCAGGCTGCGGAAGCTGACAGGGATACGCCGCGCCTGCATACCATGTCCCCCACCGGCGCAACCTTCCTCCTGTCTCCCGGTATGGCTGCCCAGTGGGCGCGAAGTTTTGAGAATTTTCTTGTACTTTTCATTCCGCATTTCGGCAATCGCCAGAATATTTTTATTTTTCAGGCCCGGAAGACCGCAGTCAACAGAATGGATAGCGGCGCGCTCATGCAGTTGAAATTCGAACGCAGCCTGAAGCTGGATGAAGACATGAAGCTGCAATGGCTGCCGCTCGATCGCAAGGGTTCCAAACGCCTCTACCGCCTTGTGCGGGAAATGGCGGAAGGTCTGAGCGCTTCCCGCTCCTGATGCGTCTGGAGTATTTTTTTGAAACGCTGTGCGCTTCAAAGCGTACGGCCTGTCGTTTCGCATTTCGTCTTTTTCAAGGTTGAAACGCTCTGGTTTTCTTGATGCATATAAAAAAGGACGCCGTCCCATGAGGGGCGGCGTCCTTGTATTCGTCGGAGGGGCGGGAAAAGCCGCGCCCCTTTTGGACTAGAAGCTGTAGGCGAAGGTGAGCTGAGCCTTCCAAGTGTCCTGTTTGGTGAAGCGATCGTCCATGAACGAGCGCTCCCAGGTATCCTTGTCGATCATGTTCACGACATAGGCCAGATCAAGGTGCATCTGCAGGTTTTCATAGATCTGCCAGGAGTTGAGCAGGTTGAATTCCAGCAGACCGTCGTTGGTGGTCAGGTAAGGACCTTCCACGGAATTGCCGGTCAGGGTGCTGTCATTCCAGGACACGGCGCTGGCCATGTACTTGACCATGCTCGGGCTGTTGGTACCGCCGCGATAGGCAACGATGAAGGTGTGCTTCAGATCGTCCACAAAGCTCATGTCGGCAAGGCGCAGACCGAGGCCCCAGGTTCCGTCATAGCTGTTGCTGCGTTCGTACAGGGTCCAGGTGGGGTTCCAGTCGATGCCGGCGGCGCCCATCATGCTGGTGAAGGTGGGGCAGGGCGACAGGGAAGGCATGCGCTCGGAGCCGTTCTTGACGTTGCCGTCATCGCCGGAAGCATACCAGCCGAAGATACCGGGCGTGCCCCAGTCCATCTTGTATTCGACAAGGGCCTTGGCGAGCCAGCCTTCACGCTTGGTGGAGGCACGGACGATGTCGGTGGTGGAGTTGCGCTTGCTGACCGAGTAACGCCCCATCTTTTCGGCATAACCGTAGTTGATGTCGAGTTCGATGTTCAGAGGATCGAAGGCCGTCACCTTGATGGGCAGACCGGCCCAGAACAGGGCGCCGTAGGTCTTGGAGGTCTGGGGCTCCAGACCATCGACAACATTCATGCCCGCGAAGCGGCTGGTCAGCGTATCGACCACGGAACCGTCCTTGGTGGACAGATGGTTCCACTCGATGTCGCCATTGCTGTTCCTGGACCATCCGGTGGTAAGAGCGTTCTTGCCCATCATGCCGTACATGACCCAGGGCGTGGCGGACACGCCTTCGAAGGTCAGAGGCAGGGACACGGCAAAGAGATCGATATTGTCGAGATAGTTCGCGTTGCGACCGAATTCGTCCTTACCGCCGAAGTTGTCATTGACGGGGCGGGACCACAGCACGGTGAGGCCCACGTTGTCGTTGAACTGATAGCTGGCGGTGATGCCGGCCGCGTCGGTATCGGCAATGGCGCTGCCGCCGGCCACGTTGGGCAGGCTCAGGCCCTGGATACCCATGCGGATCTTCAGATCGGTATTGGGCACAACCCAGTCGAGGTAGGCGCGCTTCACTTCCACAACGGTGCCGTCGGCACCCATGGCGGCGCCGCTGGCGCCATTACCCCAGGTCTGATCGCCGATTTCAAAATAGACGGTGCCGGAAAGGGCTTCGGAGGCTACGGCATCAATCTGGGTACGCAGACGCTGCCCGGCAAAGAAAATATCGTTGGTATCGTCATGGTGACCGCCCGTCTTGTTGACGAGGTTGCCTTCACCGGCGGCCACGCCGAACAGCCACTGGCCGGAAGCTTTGAAGTCGATGGCGGAAGCGCCGGTCGCCGCACCAAACACCATGGCGGCAGCCAGGGCGAGCGTCATGATACGTTTCATGGAAATAAAGTCCTTCCGTGGGAGTTAAGAA
>CAMBWG010000041.1 GCA_945871415.1 uncultured Desulfovibrio sp. | reverse complement strand
TGGCAAAGGTCGGCTTGTCGGCAAACAGCACGCTGGGGATTATCGAGATCAGCAGAGGGCTTTCGCTTAATGACAGCTACTGGGTCGTGCAGGATGGGTTCACAAAGACGTTTGATCAGTGCAACCTTTACGAGAACAGGTTCAGCGAGGTGCTGGCCGGCATAGCCTTTACCGGCTATGGAAGTTCTGTGCGCACGTCTGCGGCGTCAAGTCCTGAATTTACGACGAACGGCATGCTTCCCAAGTGCTGGCGGCGTCAGTCCGGCAGGATATACCTCTATAAAGGCGGCACTGAGGGGGCGTGCAATACCGGCAATGAGCCGTATTCCGAATTCTACGCCTGGCAGGTTGCCCGGGTGCTCGGCGTGAATGCCATCCCGTACACGCTCAGCAAATGGAAATCGCGGCTTTGCTCCAGATGCGAGCTGTTCACCAGCAAGGCTGTCTCGTTTGTGCCTGTCGGTCAGATTGTGACAAGCGGCGGCATGCAGGCGGTCATCGACTATTACGGAACGCTCGATACGGCCTGTAAGGCCATGCTGGAAGACATGCTCGTCTTTGATGCCGTCGTCGGCAATACGGATCGGCATTTCGGGAATTTTGGCTTTCTCGTGGACGCGGCGACCAACACTCTGAAAGGCCCCGCGCCGCTGTTTGATCATGGAAATTCCCTGTTCAATTTTGCCTCTCCCGGAGAAGAGGAAAGCAGACAGGCTTTTCTCAATTTCGCGGATGCTCAGGGGCCTGCCTGCTACGGCAACTTTTTCTCCGTAGCCCGGCTCTGTATGAAGCCGCGACATCGGGAGGGGCTGCGTCGCCTGCTGACCTGCAAACTGAAACGGCATCCCCGGTATAATCTTTCTCCGAAACGTCTGAAGCTCGTTGAAACAGCCATACGGCAGAGAGCCTCCCGCCTGCTTGAAGCACAGGACGCCGGGAGTGAACTGCGCTTCTGGCAGGAAGGTTGAGCCTTTCACCTTTGAACAAGGTAAAACGCGAGGCGGCGGCGCAGCGCCGCCCGGCCCCAGGGGCGGGAACCATGATTGCGCTGAAGATTCCATCTTATGGAATGACGACAGGCAATCATGAGGAACACCGGAATGCCTCCGGCAATCTGCGCGCCGGGCCGGGCAACGGGAGCGGGACGCCCGGCGTCTCCCGGCCGCAAGTGCGCGGAAAAGCCGCATGTTTCCCGTTGGAGACGCACGGCATTTCAAACTGAAATATTCCACACAGTACGGGAGGAGAGCCGCATGCGCAAACTTCTTTTCTGTCTTGTTCTGTCCGGGCTGCTTGCCGCGCCCGCCCTGTCCCCGGCCTCAAGCCGCTCCATGTGCAAGGAAAAGGTGCTGGGCACGGAAACGGTGGAGGGCGTCTACAGCGGCACCATCTGCGGCGATTTCTGTTATTCCACCATAAAGCTGAAAAACGGCGAGGAGTTTACGTTCCTTTGCGGCGAGGAAGATGCGGAACGCTACTTCGGCGCTCCGGGATCGCAGGTTTCGGTCACTGTGGAGTTGCAGCAGTTCTGGAACGAATTCGGAAACTTGTGCGCGCGCGAGCAGGTTTGCAGGAGCGGCAGGGTTCTTCAGGCCGGCTTTTCCTTTGACGCCTGCATGGAAAAGGCCGAAGGCCGGACGTTCGCCATGATGGAGTGTTTTTCGCAGGAACAGGCGATTATGAATAAAAAGCTGGAAGTCGCCTATGCAAAGGCCATGAGCGAGCTTGAGCGGCAGGAAGACAAGGAGGCCCTGAAGGCGGCCCGGCAGGCATGGAGCGTCTGGAATGACAAGATGGGGCAGGTGATCTTTGCCCGGAACGGAACCGGAAGCCTCAGCCGCCTGCTGGAGACTTCGTTCGGGCTCAGAGAAACGCAGCGTTTTGTCAAGCTGCTGGAAGACAAAGAATTCAGTCCGGAGGAGTAGGGCGTTGCACCTTTGTAAAAGATAAAAGGCAGAATGCGAGGCGGAGGCGCTGTGCTGCCGCCTCGCGTTTCACCTTTTTCAAAGTTGAATTGCTCTAGATTTCGGCCAGCAGTTTTTCCCCCCGGTCAAGAACGGCGGCAAGTTCTGTCTTGAACTGATCAAGCTTCTGTTTCTGGGTTTCCACGGAGTCCTGATTGTTCCTGAGCTGACGAATGGCTTCCTCGATGGGGGCCTTCGTGTCCTGCACCCTGGTTTCCAGCTCGTTGATGAAGAATTTTTCGTAGCCCTCCAGCTTGCCGGCGATATTGGAGGAAACTTCTCTGGTAAAGGCGGGAATTTGTTCCCGCATTCTGGCTCTGGCGGCACTGGCGAACTCGTTTTTGAACTTGTCGGCCGCGGAGGTGTTGCTTGAGAGGGCAAAAAGCGCCGCGCCCAGCGTGGAGAGAATCGTCAGGCCCCAGCCTACGGGGCCTCCCAGCAGGGCTATGAAGCGCGAGGCCACGAAAACCGCGGCCGCGCCGGCGCTGCCGCCGACAATGGCGCCGCCGAGCATATCCGGCATGAATTCTTCCAGCCCGACCTCCTGACCGCGGGCTGAGATGGCCAGGTTCTTGCCGCCTATATTCATGCCCATATCGACGCGGATGGCGTCCAGCAGCTCGTCGAAGTCTTCTATCTGATATTTTATGGTTTCTTTCAGCTCTTCTATTTCCTGACGAATGTTTTCCGTCAGAGTCTGGTTGAAATCGGAAAAGGTGTTCTGCAGGTGGCTCGTGACGGCCGTTGTCAGGAGGCGTCCGGCCTTTTCCGTATCTGCTTTCCGGGAGAAGACGCTGATTTCGACAGGCTGGTGGGAGATGCATTCTTCCAGCTCTTCCGCAACAAACCTTTCCATGAACGACTTGCTTTCCAGTTCGAGATTTTTGCGGACAAGACTGAATTTTTTCTGGATGTCCTGCTGGATGCGGTTCTTTTTTTCTTCGAGTTTTTGAAATTCCTTTTGCTTGGACGCATATTTGCTTTCCAGAGCGGCCACGTCCATGTCGAGCTTTTTACGCAGCTCCGGAATAAAGTTGTCCGTCAGGGCGTGGAGTTCGTCGCATGCGGTCTGCATGCTGTTGGCAAATTTTATCCGAAGGCGATCCCGCTCCACGACTTCGGCAAGCTTGCGTTCAAAATTTACAAAGCCCGACGCTGTGTACGCGTCGCCGTCGTGCTCCATTCTGGCTTCAAGCGCCTTGTAGGCGGAGAGAAAGAAGATGCCGTCCTGGCCGTAGGGGGTGCGGGCGGGCAGCTCCTTCAGGGCGCGGCTTCTGATCTGTTCCCGGTCGCGTTCGGTGTTCAGCTGGTCAAAGCGGTTCACAAGGAAAAACAGCGGGGCATGGAGTTTCTCCACCTTGTCCACAAATTCCTTGTCGGCCTTGCCGAAAAGCTGGGTGGCATTGAGCACATGCAGCACCATGTCCGCCTGCGGCACATAGGTGTAGGTCGTTTCGTCCCGGACGGTCGCCTCGTTGAGGCCGGGCGAGTCAATGATTTCCACATCGTTCCGGCACAGTTCCAGCGGCCAGAAAAGGCGGCAGCAGGCATACGGGCTTTCTGCGACGGATTCGCTCTGTTCCTTGTCTTCTTCGTTTTCGGGGATGACGAGGTAGCTTTCCAGCTCGTTGCCGAGGTCGGCGCAGTCAACGACCATGTCGGGGATATTGCTCTGTCTGTTCCCGACGTGCTTTACAACCTTGGGGTCAGTGCCGGCGGGCAGGGGGCCTATCTGCTGTTTGAAGGTCAGGACGGCCCGTTTTTCCGCGCCGTACAGAATTTCCGTGATGACGGCCGTGCACGGCGTGGAGTAGGCGGGGAGAACTTCTTCGCCCAGCAGCGCGTTGATGAGCGTGCTTTTGCCCCGTTTGAACTCGCCCGCCACCAGAATCTTGAGCCTGGAATTGGCTATTTTACCGCTCAGATCATGAAATATCTTTGCCCGGCTCGCGGGAGCGGCGTTCTCCTGTCTGGCCTCCGGGGGAAACTGCGCGTCAAACTTTTCGACTGCAACGGCGGCTTCGTCTATGAAGGAACGAAAGCGTTCCTTTTTTTCCTTATAGCGTTTGAGGCTTTGTTGCAGCTCATCCATGTTTGATGCACTCATTTGCTGTTCTCCTCTTCTATCCTGATTGCGTCGCAAAGTTCCCGCGCTGTCTGCAGGGTGCTGTTCAGTTTCGTCTTCTGTGCCTCTCTTTCCTCCAGAGAGGCGTTGTCAGTCAGACTGTCCCGGCGCTCCTTCAGCCAGCGGAGCCTGTTTTGTTTCATTGTTTCAATGAGTTGCTGATATATGGCGTCAAGCTCCTTCCTGAATGTCATTGTCATGCAGGAGCAGAGTTCCGAAATTTTCCTTGCTCTGGCGATCTGCTGTTCTCCCGGGTTTTGCAGATAGCCTCCGGCCAGCTGGGCCGCATACGGCTTTATGATGTTCCAGATGACGCTTCCGCCCGGAAAGCTCTGTATCCGTCCTTCGACAAGCGTTGTCCCGCGACTGAGGAGGGCAGCCACCAGCGGATGATTGAAAATATCATCCAGCGGCTTTTTGGTAACTGAAATTGTCATCGGCGGCAGGGAGTCGGACAGGTCGATTTCCAGCGGCGTTCCGTAAAGCTCTTCCAGCCTGCGGGACAGCACGGCAATATCCCGTTCCAGACTCATGCTCACAGAGCGGCGCAGTTCCTCGTGCAGGTGCTGAAAGGCGTCGGCAATGGTCTGATCGTCTCCGGGGGCGGCGGCCAGCGTGGAACCCAGCGAACGGATTTTTTTTCTGATGTGATCCTGCAGCGCATTTTGCTGTTCGCGCACTGCCAGTTTGAGTTCGTCGCAGGCAAGCATCCCGTCATTCAGGGCGGCGATGGCCTCGTTCAGCTGTTGCCGCGCCTCCGCGGCAGACAGCTCCAGCGCCTGATATCTGGCTTCCAGCGACGTGACCACGCCCGCCATGAGCATGCCGAGGCGTCTGAGCAGCATCCGCTGCTTCAGAGGGGCGAGGGAGGGCGCGTCGCGCCATGTTTCAAGTAGCGCGCGTATCTGATCCATGCCGCAGACAAAGCCCGGGACGGCATCGTTTGTCTGAGCCGGCAGCAGCAGCGTCATACCGGGATAGAGTCTGTGTACCTTTTCTTCGATAAAGGCCAGCTGCCGTGCGCGATCCTTTTCCGGCACCAGATCGAGGAACGAGACGCCGGCCGCAAGTATGGGGATGGCCCTGTCCCGCATATAGACATCGACAAAGGCGCGTTCCGTCAGGCTCAGCGGCGCCGCGGCGGAAATCATGATAATGACCGCATCCGCATTTTCCAGCGCCTGATACGTCATTTCCGCGGGGGTGGCGTCAATGTCATCCACGCCGGGCGTATCGAGCAGCTCCATGCCTCCTTTGAGGAACGGAGCGGGATAGTGAATCCGGAGAATTTCCCCGGGGGAATACCTGCTCTCGCCAATGGCGTATTCCTGGAGCGTCTGCGCGGACAGGGGGAGTCTTGTTCCCCTGAATTCAAGGCCGGGCGTTTCCCCGTAGACAATCTCGGTAAGGGAGCCGGTGCTCGGGACGGCCCTTTCCGTCAGCAGATCCGTGCCTAAGAGCGCGTTGACAAAATGGGACTTGCCCCGCGAAAAGCCGCCCGCAATGCAAATACGGAAACTCTGCCGGGCCGCGGCGGCTTCCAGTGATTCCAGAGCGGGCAGTCTTTCCGGAGCGGCCTCTTCCAGAAAACGCCGGCAACGGGCCGGAAGCGACGTTGCATCGCATACTGTGTTCATCGTGTTTCTTCCTTCTCGACAAAGGGGAGGCTGATCTGGTTCTTGAGTTCCCCGATTTCCGCATCCACAGCCTGCAGCTCCTCAATTTTTTTGTCCAGAAACGCCTTTACCTCCTGAAGGGCGCGCTTTCTTTCCTCGATGCGCTGATTATGCCTTTGAATATGCTGGATATACTCGTTTTTCTGCGCTTCGACACAGGCGATGAGGTGTTTGCGGAAATCTTCCTTGCAGGTTGCGGAGGTGTTCTTGAGAAATTCCCTGAGCTGGCTTTTCTGCGTTTCTATGTTGCTTTCCACTTGTTCCTTGAGTTCGTTCTTGCGCTTCTCGACGCTTTTCAGGAGGCCGGCTCCCAGTACGCCGCCCACAAAGGTAATGGCCGCTCCGGCAATCCAGCCCACGCCGGGTATGGCAAAGCTCAGGCAGGCGGCCGTAGCCAGGGCGCCGCCGATCTTGAGTTTTTCTTCGGATTCTATATCGGCGGACACTTTCGCGAAGCCGGAGTTGTCGAGGTTGACACTGACTTTCAGATTCTGCCCGGCGGGCTGCTGTCCGGCTATCTGCAGGGAATTGCCCAGGACGGCTTCCAGCTTTTCGTATTCTTTCTGAAATGTTGCCGCATATTCCTTAAGAGCATGCTGAACCGCGCGCTGCATGGGCTGGGCCACGAGCTGGCGCGGCGTTGCTTCCAGTTCATCCTTGTAGGCGTTTGTAACCCGGGCAAGGCCCGTTTCGGCGCATTCTTTCAGGTCGCTGTGCTCCTTGCACTGATCAATCCGGCTGAAGAGAGCGGACCGAAGCCGGGACAGAACCTTGTCGGCATCCTCCTGTGCCTGAACGGAGATTTTCCGCGCCTGCTGATCAAATTCGAGGAGGATGCGCTTTTCCCAGGTCGCCCACTTGTCCGAGTCCTCGCTGATGACCATAGCCTGATATTCGACGATTCTCTTATCGAAGTCTTCCTTTTTCCGGGAAAATTCGCCGGTGATATCCTCCACCATTTCGTTGATCATGGCGGAAGCCTTGAAGCTCTGGATAACCTTGCGGCCGCTTTCCAGCGCCTGCTTTATTCTGGCGCGGAACTGACGGAATTCGTCCAGCGCGGCCTGCTCTTCGGGATTGCCGCCCAACCCTTCCAGAGCCTTGTAGGCGGATACAAATTCAAACTGGCATTCATGGCCGAACCTGCTGCTGAGGCGCTGCCGGAAATGTCTGCGCATGCGCGCCTCTTCCCGGGGAGGGAACTGATCCTTGCGGGTGCCGATAAAGATGCAGTTGGCGGCCTCCGGCCCCGCAATTTTCGTCACCTCTTCCAGCAAATCCTTGCTCAGGGCCTTGTCAAGACTGGTCAGCACCAGCAGGGCGTCGCTTTCCTGCCCGGCGAGGCGGGCCACCTCGGTGTGGCGGGGATTCTGCGATCCGATGCCGGGGGTGTCTATGATGCAGAGACCGTTTTCCAGAACCTCAATGGGAGATTCCCAGATCACTTCTCTAATTTCCCGTGCCTTTTCTTCTTCCGCCGTCATGGCGCGCAGGAAGTCCCTTTTTACCTCCGCATCCAGCAGGGTGTCGCCGCTGTCGTCATTGCGCATTCGCTGGCAGGTATTGTTGGAAAAGAAGACGGAGATATTTTCCCGGGGAGCGTATTTGATGACGGTCTTGCTGCAGGTCGTGCCCTGAAGCACGTCTTCAATGAGGAACCTCTCCTCCAGCATGGCATTGATGAACGTGCTTTTGCCGCAGGAAAATTCGCCGATGATGCAGACATACATACGTTTGTCGGCAAGGCGTCTGGCAATTTCCTGATTGGTTCTGCCGGCTGCTTCCAGCAGCCGGGAAGCCTCGCTGGGGGAAGCCGTTTTGCTGCTGATAAGATATTTGCGGATTTCATCAAAAATGTCGGAAACCCGATGAATGGCCTTGAGCAGCTGGACAGTCTGGGGATCGCCGGAGCTGTCCTTGCGCGCCGCGTTAATGATATCGCGGGTTGTGGCATTGATGTTTTCGATCTTCTGTCTATTCTGTTTGTTTGAACTGGAGGTAGCGCCTGAGGAGCAGTTCTGTTTGTAAAGGAGACTCGGAACGGGCGTCGCTATAATGGCTTTGCACAGATCTGCAATATTTTTGAGGGAAATTGTCGTGTATCCCTGGGGAAAAGTGATGGTTTGCTTCTGGCCTTCAGCCCCTGTGCAGTTTACCGTGAGCCTGTTGCTCTGGCTGGATACCTGTTGCAGACCGGCGAAGGGAATGAATATTTTTTTAAACTGGCTGGAAGACTGATAACAGATATAGATGCCGTCGCCGGTTATGAGCGTTCCGTTGTTCCCCTGAGTGACAGAGAGATAATAACAGGTTGTATATAATATGTTTTTTGAAAATTTGCTTAAAATTATGGCGGCACGTTCGCGGGGAATGCTCTGCGTGTCTTTGAAAATGCAGTCAGCGTCCTTGTTTGCATCCTGAACAATGCAGTCGGAGACTGCTGCGCTGATGATGTTTGCAATTTCCTCCGCAGAGAGTTTGGGGGGAGTGTTTCTCCTTGCTTTTTGCACTCTTTGCATTGCTTCTCCGAGCACACCCAGGAGAAGCAGCCCCCCAGACAGATCAGGGCGACTTTCCAGTAGGAGTAGAGCAGCCAGCAGGCAAAAATGACGGCGGCGATGACGAGGATATAGGGCAGCAGTCTGGTCAGAAGCCCGATACCCAGGATGATGAGGATTCCGATGAAGATGGCTTGAAACATGACGCTCCCCTGTTTTCGCGTGATGTCTGGTTCTGCCGGACACGGACAGGCAGAGCGGACGCGCGGGAGGAAGTCCTCTCTGTCTGGCAGTTGTGTGCCTTTGACGATTCAGGGGGGAAGGATAGCCGCAGGTCGTTCCACGAGACGGAATGGTCGCAGCCTGCGCTAAACTTTTTTGCCGGATTCGGCAGCCGGACGGGCGTCGGCGGGGAACGCTGCGGGAGTTTTTTTCGGAGCATTCCATCAGATGGAATGAAAACGGCACATATTCTGTCAGGGGAACGGGTACGGCGTCCTTTTTCAGAATGCCGTACCCGGAGGGATGCGCGGATATGACGGAAGCCCCTCTAAAGCGTTTCAACTTTGAAAAAGATGAAACGCGAGGCGGCGGCACAGGCGCGCTACGCCGGGCCCCGCTGCGGCTGTCGTGCCGGACAGGCAGTCCGGGGCCGCCTGTTCTGCCCGGGCAGCAGGAACGCCGCGGGAGGCCGGCAGAGATCAGGAGCGCATGAGCTGGATGATTTTTTCCGCCATGAGCATGACTTCCCGCCGCGTGCTCAGGTCCAGAGAGCTGAGATCAAGGGAACTCAGAGACGCGGGGGTGACGCTGCCGGCAGCGGCGCGTTCCCTGTCCTCCTGTGTCTGAAAGAGTTCGTATACGGGGCATTCCAGCAGCGCCGCCATCTGCTCAAGGCGCGGAAAACGGGGCGCGACCAGCCCCCGTTCAATGCGTGAAAGGGAGTCCGCGCCAATCCCGAGCCGTTCGGCAAATTCGGCCTGATTCCAGCCCATGAGACGGCGCTGCGCGGTGATGTTCGCCCCCATGATTGTTGCTAGCCGTTGCTTTTTCCGTTCGGCCACTCTGACCTCCTTTCCTGCCGGGAAAGGGTACATGGGAAAATTGCGGCGCGACACAGCACAAAAGACAATTATTGACATTTAATCCAGTATCGCTATGCTGATATTTTCGCAGCAAAACTGGAATGTGTACAAAATTTGTCTGTTGTATCAGAGCGTTTCACCTTTGAAAAAGGCGAAACGCGAGGCGCGGAACAGCGCAGCCCGGCTCAATGGAGCGGAAAAACTGCGCTTTTTCCGTGAAACGACAGACCGTATGGTTTGAAATGCAAAGCCTTTCAAACTGAAAATGCTCTGGAAGTGAAGATGCGGCGTCTCCTGTTCCGTTGTGATCTGCATGGTCGTAACGGCGCCGCGTGCGGATGCGGCATGACATATGCTGTCTGTTTTATTGCTTAAAAATGTATAACTAAAGAAAATTTTTGACTTTTTGCGGGTTGCATGCTGTGTGCCCGTGTTTTTCCCTGAAGATAGGCAGGCCTAAACAGATACGCAAACAGGGCGAAAAGCAGAAGAAAGACGGCTGGAGCGTTTCTCCTTTGAAAAAGAAGAAGCGCAAGGCGGCGGCACAGCGCAGCCCGGCTCTAAGTGAGCGGAAAAACCTCGTTTTTTCTGTGAAACGACAGGCCGTATGCTTTGAAATGCGAAGCATTTCAATCTGAGAATGCTCTTTATGCCGTCTGGAAGGGGCATTTTGAACAGTTTCCCCGCTCCGGGGAAGGGATGGGGCGCGTCGAGAGGGGTGTATGCCGGCCAAGCGAGATATGGATTCTACGACAGGGGGAAAGCTGCTCCGGCTTTTTCTGCGGCTCATGGCCGACAGAAACAGGCATTTTCAGACGGAGCTTGCGGTCTGGCTCAACTGTTCCAAGCAGACAATCATGCGGCTTATGCGGGAGATAGAGGGGGTTGTCGGGGACAGGCTGAAGACAGATCTGGAGGATCGTCGGCGCTGGTATCAGCTCTGCCCGGATTCCCGGATGCCGCTGGGGCTGGACTGCGAGGAGCTGCGTTTTTTGCAGATCTGCCGCGATCTGGCCTGTTCCTATCTGCCGTCGCAGGTGCAGCGGCGTGTGGATGACAGTCTCTTCCGGCTGGCCATGCAGCTGGCGGATACGTCCGCCACGCAGATCGGCGGGGAGCATGCCGCGCGTTTTGCCTTTTTCAGCAAGGGGCGCATTGATTATACGCCGCATTTCGAGCATATAGATTTACTGATTCGGGCCAGAGAAGAAGGGCGCGTCTGCCGTATTCTCTACAAGGCGGCCGGACGCCGGGAAGAAAAGGAGCACCGTTTTGTCGTCGGCCGCATGATCTGCATGAACGGGGCCATCTACGCCCTGGGGTCGGACCTGGAGAACGACGATTTGACCGTGCGGCATATGGTCAGTCTCGCGGTGCATCGTATTCTGGAAGTTCGTCTTACGGATCATTTTTCGACGCTTGCCGTGCCCGAGCCGAGCCCCGGCATGTTCGGTC
>CAMBWG010000040.1 GCA_945871415.1 uncultured Desulfovibrio sp. | reverse complement strand
TACCTAACCTGACTTCCCCCTTTTCGTGAAGAGGGTTTGCAGACACACCCTAGTCCGCAAGGCACTGCCCCCACCGGCGCAGAGGCATCTCTGACGGACATTGTGGGAGAGCGGACGGTGAAGGTAACGGCGTCGGTCGAATATAACGGGCAGTTGTATACGGCGGAAGAAAAGACGGTGAGTTTCGGCGACGGCCCGCTGTCGGTGTTTGCGGGGCCGCCCTCGACGAGAGGCAATACTTGGGCGGAGGCGGCGCAGAAGTGTGGTAGGTTGCCCTCTTTCTCCCCGGGTTACCATGGTGAAACGAACCTTCCGCACAAAGAGGAGCTGCAAGCGGTGTCAGGGCCAGACAACGGCGGCTATGGTGCGGCCTTTGCCGCCAAGTGGCCTGATGACCGCAACGGCATCGGCTCGTTCGTCTACTGGACCGGCGAGATCCTCGGGGCCGTCAACGCGGAGGTTGTCGGCCTGCTCTACGGCTACGTCCGTGGCCACGGCCGGGACGACGTCGTCCCAGTGGCCGTGTGGCGCCGTTGCGGGGAGTTTTTGTGGGGCCGTCACTCCCCGCAGGGGAGGCGGCCCCGCTTCAGGCTTTCTCCTTCAGAGCATTTTCAGTTTGAAATGCGAAGCATTTCAAACTGAAAATGCTCTAGGTTTGATGGAATGATTCGCGCGGCTCACCTCATGCGCGGACTGGAAATCACAAAGCCGGGTACGCCGCCGGGGGATGAAGCCGTTTGGACGGCGGACTTGGCCTGCGGGGCCGTGAGCTGCCTGTATGCCTCCACATGCTCCAGGGTTTCCGCAAGGGTATCGAAGGTGGCGTTAACGGTGCGTGTCCCGTCAATGATACGGTTTTTCTCGTACTGGACACGCAGGCCGATTCTGTCTCCTACCGTCCTGAAAACGCGCAGTTCGTATGTCCCGCCGTCGTTCGCATCCAGCGTCAGCGCATGTTCATGCTTGCCGTAAAAATCCGAACTGCTGGCGGAAAAGCCCGCGTTCGCAAGCCGATCAGGGTATGATTGGGTGGCGTCGTGGTTTTCGGCGGATTGTGCCGCCGTTTCCCGGACAGTCGGAGCCTCTTCCTTGAGTCCCCGCCGCGCGGCGTCCTCACGGGCGGCTACCAGACCTTCTTCCAGTGACGCGAACAGCCGAAGTTTCACATCTCGCGGCACGGTTGCCGTGCTGTGCCACAGGCCGTCATCGTACAGGCTCTGCCCCAGAGAGCCGACGGCGCTGTTGAAATAGGTGCGGCGCAGGATATAGCCGTTTTCCAGCGTATGGCCATTATGCTGATTGGAGACCGTGTACTCCGACCTGCCTTCGCCTTCGCCGTATTTGAGGGTATGGAACTGTTTTTCCGGCGGCTCGGTGTTGTCCGTGTCTGTCCCCTGCGGAGCTTCCGTCTCTGCGGGCTGGCCGTCGGCAAGGGACGTTTTCGGCGTCCATGTGGAGACGTAGCTGGCGTCGTCCTGCATCCGTTGCAGCTCTCGGATGACGGCGCTGTTATTTTCGCGTGCCAGCGCCAGTTCCGCTTTCTGGGGGAACTCCCTGCCCAGGGCGTCCTGTACGGTTGCCAGTTCGGCCTTTTCCTGTCGGCATTTCTCCCTGAACTTTTCCATACCTTCTTCCAGCCCCTTGCCCAGAAAGTTGTCCATGCGCTGGAACAAGCCGGACAGACTGAGTTTGTCATCAAACGTGTATACCAGATTGTCGGGCCTGAACTCCCGCTCGCCTGGGCCGCTGACGGTTATACGGAATCCATCCTTGCCGCCAAAGGCGTGCGTATGGCGGACAACGTGCATGGCAAAGCCCCGGTAGGTGCCGAACAGGGCTTTTGCGCCGATGTTGCGCGTAACCTCCTTGACGCAGCCCAGCAGCAGGTCTTTCATCTTTTCGCCGTCCCTGTCGGTCAGCAGCCCTTCATCCGTGCGCAGCTCAATCCGGATTTTTTCCTTGTCCTTTTCCCGGACAATATGCGTATTGGCGTCGCGGCAACGCAGGTTTGCGGCATGGCCGGCTTCCTCCTCGGCAAGACGGGTATCCGTACCTTCGAGCCACTTCAGGCGGTCGCGCATCCGGTGCTGGCTCCTCTGGTGTTGTGAATTCAGGGCTTCGAGCTTGCGAAGGTCGCTTGCCAGCTGCACCTGCATAAGTATGAGCGGGTTGCCGGAGGCGGCGGCCTTCATTTCAGCCGCATTGGCGGCTTCCGAAGCCACATCGTCAATGACGCGCTGAAGCAAATCGCCCTTGCGGAATTGCTCGATAGCGGCTGACTTATACTCAATGGTCTGCCACATCCGGGCGTCATAAGTCTGCTTTGTGGCATAATTGAATATTTTTACGGTGAAAGCGTCAGGATTGCGTTCATAAAACATATTCCCCTGACGGATAATTCTTCCGTTGCGCTGCTCCAAATCAGACGGCCGCCACGGCGCGTCCAGATGATGCGCGGCGACAAGCCGTTTCTGCACATTCATGCCCGCGCCCATCTTGGCGGTGGAACCAAGAAGGACGCGAACGCGGCCAGCATTCATGTCGCTGAACAGCTTTGCTTTTCGCATATCCGTGTTGGCGTCATGGATGAAGGCGATTTCCTCGGCGGGAATGCCCTTCGCCATGAGCTTCTGCTTCATGTCGTCATATACGGAGAACTTGCCGGATGCGGCAATGACTTCATCCATATTGACGATGCCGAGGGCTTCGTCCTCGTCTTCCTGTTCCGGCGCTTCCCGGACAGGAGTGCCGTCCACGTCGATAAGCGTCCCGGATTCCAAATCCTGCCGTTCAGTCTGCGCGGATGCCTGAGCCTTTCCGCCCTTGGGCGTGGACAAGTCACAGAAGACAAGCTGCGTGCCCTTGTCGGCGGAAGTTTCACGCCAGATTTCATGAATACGTTCAACAGCGGCATTGAGCTTGGACCCTTCAAAATCATCAGCGGCAGGCTCAATCAGCCGGTAGTCCAGTCCCGCCTTGCGAGCGTCATTGGTAATCTTGAGCGGATTGTCCCGGCGCGGGTCCGGCGGCAGATTCTCCATGCGATGAATAATGCTGTTCATGTACCTGGCCTGGGCATCGGAGCGTTCCACCACGTCATTGAACGGTTTGCCGCCCTCAATCGGAGGCGTCAGGGGGCGTTCCCCGGCCTGCTTCGCCTGCTCGTCCAGATCGCTTTTGGTCACGACATCGGCAAAGGTACGGTACATGGAAAGCAGTTCCGGTACATTCTGGAACTTGGCAAAGCGGCTTTTCAACGTGTAGTTCACCCCTGTGGCGTCCAGCTCCCAGCCGGTCGTCACCTGTCCGAATGTGGACGCCCAGGCATCAAAGTGTTCAATATCTTTGTCTTTCAGTTCGTCATACTGCATATAGCGTTGCAGGGTATATACTTCGGCAATGGTATTGCTGATGGGCGTACCCGTCATGAAGTATACGCCGCGCCCATTGTTTTGTCGTTGCAGATAACGGCACTTGATGAACAGATCGAGGGCCTTGGCTGAACCGGTAATATTTCCAAGGCCGGAAACATTCATGGTGGTCTGAAAGGCGAGATTCTTGAACTCGTGGGACTCGTCGATGAACAGGGCGTCCACGCCCAAATCTGCGAAGTCCACGGCCCGGTCTTTTTGCCCGGTTCCGGCAAGCAGTGCCTGATAGCGTTCCTCCATTTTCTCTCGCTGCTTTTCAAGCTGCTTGATGGTGGCCCGTCCGCCTTCAGCGGCTTTGGAAGCCTCAATGGCTTCGATTACCGCGTCAATCTGTTCCTTGAGGATTTCCTCCTGCACGTCGCGTGGCATGTCGATTTTCTTGAAGGAGCTGTGCGCCACAATGACGGCATCCCAATCGCCGGTGGCAATGCGGCCAAACAGCCGTTCCCGGTTTTGTTTTGTGAAGTCCGTCTTGTCGGCCACCAGGATATTCGCATCGGGATAGAGTTTATAAAACTCATCTTTCCACTGATATAACAGGTGGTTGGGGACGACAATCATAGGCTTGGAAAGAAAGCCCATGCGTTTCGATTCCATCACCGTGGCGACGCAGGCCAGGGTCTTGCCCGCCCCGACAACATGGTCGAACAGACATGTGCCTTCCTGAATGGCTCTCCAGACCGCGTTCTTCTGATGAGGACGCAGCTTGACGGCTTCGGACGCACCCACCAGTTCAAGGTGGGAGCCGTCATAGGCCGGAGGGACATTCGTATTGAACTTTTCGTTGTAGAGCCTGGTCAGCAGGTCCCGACGTTCGTCATCCGTCCATACCCAATCAAGGAACACCTGTTTGATCTCATCGGCCTTTTGCATGGCGGCTGCGGTCAGTTCCTGATCAATGACCATGATGTCATTGCCACGTTCGTCTTTCTGCCCGCTTGGCTTCTGCACCTTGATGGGTTTATTCGTGAGCAGGCTTTCGATAATCTTTCCGGCGGGATATTCGGGTATGCCCCATACGCTGGTGGCGAGCGAGGCATCCCATATGTTGACTGACGCCTCCCAGCGGCCCAGCGTCGGCAGATAGCTGATGGTCTGCCTCCCCTTGCCGCCGTGCAAATGCTCCACAAAATCGGCAAAGACCTGTGCCGGAACCCAGGAGGAGCCGAACCTGATGCCGATGTCCACGGCCTCGATGTCCGGCGGCATGGCGGCGGACAGGGCTTCCACATTGGAAGCAAAACGAGCGTCCGTTTGCGCGGCTTCCCGTGCCTGGCACAGTTTGGCCCGGACATTGCCGGTCAGATACCTGTCGCGGATTTCCCATTCCTCTGTCGCGGGATTCAGAAAAATCTGCCCCTGTTCCCGCAGCTCCGTCTGAATGTCCTCCGCCGGACGGCGCATAAGCCGCGCCATACGGCTGAAATCCACTCTGCCGTTTTCCCGCAGGGCAATGAGCAGGGCGTCCTTGATGGTTTCCGCATGCTCCACGATCTGGGCGGGCTTGAGTACCCTCTGGCGGAAAATCGCGGCTTTTTTCGCTGATGCCGGACGTGCCTCGCCGCCATGCCTGCGGGCGGCGTCGGGCGACAGCCCCTTGTCGTAATCCAGCTCCAGCGATTCCAGCAGCGAGTGTTCCGGGTCGCTCCGCATGAGGCCGCGATTGGTCTGGGAATTGAGATGTCCGTACTTTTTGACAAAGGCGTCATATTGGGCGTTGAGCCTCTGGCGCAGGGCAGCCATCCGGCCTTCATCGGCGTCGGCGGCCTTTTCCGTATTGATGAGTTCGCGCAGAGTGTCCCGGATTTGAATCATGGAAACAAGGCGCAGACGTGCCGTTTCATTCTTGACCGGAAAAATATCATAATCGTTTTCACCGAAAGCGGCGGCGGTCTTGAAGACAATCTTCCGGCTTTGCGGCTCGACGCACAGGGCGTCCGTTTTCAGGGACTGAAAATACGGGCTGCGGATAAAATCGGCGTTGCGCGTCCTGACTTCCGTGTTGAGCGGGGCTCTCTCGCGCGGCACGAAACAGTCTGCCGGAAGCATGTCCAGCCGCGCGGCGATTTCCTGTCCCAAATCCGCCTGGGCCGGATCGGGCAGGCAGGTCAGCGCCCCCTCGAACATTCGCCCAGAATAGGCCAGAGTGCCGATGATTTGCCGGGGATTTTCCGCAAAGTAACTGTTGACTGTGGCCGCTCGCCTGTCGCCGCTCCGGGGGGCGTCCACATCAATGGAGACCGTGTTCACCCAGTCCCTGCTGCGTTTGTTTTCGCCGTCATGCCGCTGAAAAAACACGATGTCGGCCGTGACATCGGTGAGGGCGTTCTGGCGAAAGGCTGTTTCCGGCAGGCGGATAGCGCCAAGCAGGTCGGCCTGCCCCGCAATATGCTCACGGGCCGTGGGGTCGGCGGCATCCATAAAATAACGGCTGACCACAAAGGCCGCGACGCCGCCTTCGCGCAGCAGGCTGATGGACTTGGCAAGAAAATAATTGTGGATGGAAAATTTCCGCAGCTCAGGGAAATCCGGGTCGTACAGCGCCTGTTTGCCGAAGGGGGGATTGCCCACTACGGCGTCGAAAAAGCCGCTACTGAGTCGGGTGTTCTGAAAACCGTTGTGTATATGATGCTCATTGGGGTAGAGATACCCGGCTATGGCGGAAGTCGTGGGATCGAGTTCCACGGCAAGGAATTTCGCATTGAAAGTTTCAGGACAAAGGCCAAGGAAGTTGCCGATCCCCACCGAAGGTTCCAAAATCCTGAGCGGTTCCCCTGTATCAAGGCCGAGGCGGGAAAGCCCCTGATAGATGGCTTTGATAACGGTTTCCGAAGTATAGTGGGCATCCTGGGTGGAACGGCGGGCGGCGGCATAGGCATCCGGGGAAAGCAGACCCTGCAATTCCCGGTATTCAGCGGCCCACTGTTCGTTTTGGGCGTCAAAGACCTGCGGCAGCCCGCCCCATCCCACATAGCGGACAAGGACTTTCTGCTCTTCCGGCGTGGCCAGTGCCGCGCCGTTGTCTTGGAGCTGTTTGAGCAGGCGTATGGCGGCGATATTGTCCGCATATTTGGTTTTCGCGCCGCCAACGCCCAGCCTGTCTTCAGAAGTTATCCGGTAATTTTCAGGCTCATGTCGATGCCCATGCTCTCCAATATCTCCGAATCCGACATCCCCCGCAGACTCGCCTGCCGGGAGGTCTCGCTGCTCAGGGCTTCCGCTTCCTTCTGCTGTTGCCCGTACAGCTTCATCATGAAGGGGATGTCCCCCATCGCCTCCAGCTTCTTCAGCTCTTCGGGGCTGTTCAGCGCCCAGCGATCCAGTATCGAATAGCCCAAACTGGTGTATCCCCCGCTTCGCACGTCGTTGATTGTTTCGGGCTTGAGAACCTTTCTTGCGATTTCGAGCGGATAGGTTTGTCTGTCGAGCATGTTGCACCTCCCAGGGAAGGGTTTGGGTAAAACGGGAAATTTCCTGCACGGTCAGGTAGTCGTCCGCTCCGTCCTCAAAGAGTTTTTCAGGAGATCGTTTGTTCCCGTCAACGACCTGCATGATGTCCGGGTTGGAGCTGTACATGCGGGAGCCGTCTTGCAGTTCATATACGGAATCGCCCTTGCCGTTGACGCCAAGGCGTCTTTTGTCCCCGTCATTGGTAGGGAAGGGAAAAGGCTTTTCTTCCCGTGCGGGTTCCGGCTGGCCCGCCGCCTTTTTTTCCAGCGCGGCCTCCGGCGTGGCGGCTTGTCCCGCATGTTGTCGCTCCAAAGAAAGGGAATGTTGTTGTCTGAAGGCTGCAACTTCCTGAACTGTCAGGAAGTTGTGGTTATTTTGCAGGAACAGTTCTTCCGGCGTGCTGCCGTCTCCGTCAACGGTCTGCATGAATTCGGGATTACGGCTGTACATCCGCACCCCGTTTTCCATTTCATATACCGTCTCTCCACGTCCGTTGAGGCCAAGCTGCGTCATCGTTTTCGGGGAATTGCCGAGCAGCTCGAACCAGTCTCTGGAAGGCGCGGGCTGCCTGTCTTCCTGAATGCTCTGCCTTTCTGATACGGGAATGGCGTTTTCAGGTCGCTGTTCACCACCCGGAGAAGACGCTGCCTGCGCCGCTTCCCGCATATCGTCCTGAATATTTTCTTCCCGTATTTCTTCGATCTGGTTCGCCATGATGTCGAAGAGCGACAACTGGCGGGAATCGTGTGTCTGTTTGCGCCGTCTGGCCATGCGTTCCCATCCTTGTCTGGACGGCGGGAAGGCGGCGCAATGTTTGCGGCCCTATTCCTTTCCGCCGGAATGTTCGTCAGGGGCGAATTTCAGCTTTTCAGCGTTTTCAATGAAAATCCGCCCGTTTTCTTCAATAAAGACAACCTTGTCCCCTTCCTTGACGCCGAGCTTTTGCCGAATTTCGCGGGGGAGCGTGAGTTGGCAGCGCGAGGTGAGCTTGGCCAGTTCCATGCGGTTCTCCTTTTACCTTACTTTCAAGTTATTACTTGAAAGTAAGGTAAAAGGGTTTCGGCAAAAGGTCAAGCTCCTTTTCTTTCGTGTCTACAAAAGCGATTCATTCAGCAGACCGCGCATGATGATTCCGATGACACGTTCCCGCGAATCCATGTCTCCAGACCGGACTTTGCGGGCCAGCTCCAGAGCTGAGGGCAGTTCTTCCGCCTTGAAATCGCAGGCGGAGAAACGGATACCGTCGAGAATCCAGGTCGGCGTGGACGTGATGCGGGATTGCGCGGCAACAATATCCGCGCCCACCAGAGGTGCGGCAGCTTGCAGTGCTTTCGCAAAGGCTTCCGGCGCGATGGCCGCTTCCTGAAGCGCGGCCTGCAAGGCGGCTCCATAGGGGACGGGGATGCCGGGGATGGTTTTCGGCTGAACGGCGTCCCAGAAGCGATGTGCCGCATTGGCGGAAAAGCCGCGCAAGGCTTCATAGCTCAGGGCTTTTTTGAGGGATTCGCCATATTCATCCGAGGGGATATGCCGCACAACAATGCACAGATCGGGATTGTCCCGCTGTGCCTTAAGCGGTTCTTCAATGCCGCAGAAGGCGCATTCCAGATTGACCCAATACTCAATAATCTCGCCCTGAAAGCCGTCCACGGGTCTGCCGTCCAGACATGTTCTGCCGGAAAGGCGTTCATGCGGGGAATAAGAGGAAGCAAGGTCTTTGGCGATTTCGGTTTTGACGCCAGCTTGCACGGCCATCCGGTCGGATATGGGGGTTCCGGCAAAGGCTGGAAGGATTGTGTGCAAAAGAAGGAAGAAAAAAACGACTACTATCCGTGAGGCATAGTGAATCTGTTCCATGACTGTTCTCCAGTGGCTGGATAAGATTGCTGCGGGCGTGGCGACCGTTTTTGTCGGAACGGGCTTGCCAGTCTGGGGAATGCGAGTTATATAAAAATATAACTTTTGGAGGATTGCCATGTATACAAGCAACTTGAGAAGAGTCGGCGGTTCGGTGATGCTGGCCGTACCGCCAGCCATTTTGGAAATGTTGCAAATGGAATCAGGGTCGGCGGTAAGCATGACTGTGGAATCCGGGCGTCTGGTCATTGAGCCGAGCGCCGGGAAGAAGTACAGCCTGCAAGAACTGCTGGCCCAATGTGACACTTCCGCACCGATTTCCGGCGAGGACAGGGCGTGGACGACCTCAACGGCTGCGGGCGGGGAGTTGATCTGATGCGTCGCGGCGACATCTATCTGGTGGCTCTTGACCCGACCGAAGGGCACGAGCAACAGGGGACACGGCCGGTTCTGGTGGTTTCTCCTGACGAGTTTAACAGGGTGACGCAGGTTCCCGTGGTTTTGCCGATTACCAGCGGCGGCAACTTCGCCCGTACAGCCGGTTTCGCCGTATCCCTCAGTGGGTGCGGCATACGCACCACAGGGGTAGTGCGTTGCGATCAGCCTCGCGCCCTGGATTTGCGGGCGAGGTTCGGCAGGCGGTTGGAAAGAGTTCCGCCCGCTATCATGGAAGAAGTTCTTGCAAAACTGGCAACCATTTTTAGCTAAAAGGAAAGTCGTTTTTTCACGCGGCATGGTCATAAGTCTTCTCCAGACTGAGTTGGAACAACTGCGGCACGCGCAGTTGCGCCTTTTTTGAGAGATAGGTAAAATGGTATGTCCATGTTGACATTATACCATTTTACATTTATCTATGCTTCATGAAAGACGCTGACGACATCAAGCTGTGGACAGTCGTTTTCAGCCGCAAGGCTGAAAAGCAAAAAGCCAAGTTACCTCCGGCCATTGCCGACATACTGTACTTGCTGCGCAAAGACCTTGAGCAAAGAGGCCCGGTTGTTCCGGGTTGGCCGCATTATGGCAAAATTGCCGGCAGCAAATCCGGTCATCACCACTGCCATTTGAACAAGGGACATCCAACTTATGTAGTCGTCTGGCAAGTTCTTGATGGGGTAGTTCGTGTGCTGGAAATTCAATTTGCCGGTACACATGAAAAGGTTGATTACAGCCGTTATAAATAAGCGGAGAAATTCTATGTTGGCAGAAATGATGCTTCGTTCCGATGAGGAAGGGCGCGGTGTGATCCAGCTTACCGTCCCTTCGGCAAACACCATAAAGGTTGCCGAGGCCATTCGCGGAGTCCTTTCTCTGGCCGGGCACAAGGTGCGCCGGGTTAATTCAGAGGGAGAAGAGATCGTCAGTGCTGATGAAGTTTTTCCTGACGGTTGCCCGGCGATGGCCTTGCGCGGTTTGCGCGGCAGGGAAGACCTCACGCAGGCGGAGCTGGCTGCTCGCCTCGGCGTCAGCCAAAACGCCATCTCCGAAATGGAAAACGGGAAGCGCCCGATTTCCACAAAAATGGCCAAGCGCCTGGGGGAAGAATTCAATCTTCCGTACAAGGTATTTCTGTAATATGCATGGGGCATCGGGAACACTCTCCACTTACGCGGCATTGCCATAAGTCTTCTCCAGATTGAGTTGGAGCAGCTGCGGCACGCGCAGTTGCGCCTTTTTGAGAGAGGGATTGGCGAAAAAAATGTCACCCCGGATAATCTGCCCGGAAAAGACAAAGTGGGCTTCGCCCTCGATCTGTTCCTGCAAGTCTCGCAGGACAACGCGATCCTCCTGTTCCACCGTCGTGGTGTTGGCGTCGCGGTAGCCGGAGCTGATTTGCTCATTGACATTGAAACCTGTGGTTCGCAGAACAGTACTTTGCCCGGCCTGCCCGCGTATCAGTTCCCATGTTTTTTCGGCGTCCTGCATCTTCATGAACATCAAGTTTTTCATGTTTTTATGAATAAAAACAATAGAATAAATTGGCATTGCGATAAATTCACCCCTAAAATCAACCCCTATTTTTTCTGGATGGAAAAGGATTTGTCCGGCCCTTGCGGGACATTCCGGCAGATTGTACCAAGAAAGTTAACAAAGGGATTGTCAAAAAAGAAAGCCC
>CAMBWG010000039.1 GCA_945871415.1 uncultured Desulfovibrio sp. | reverse complement strand
TGAAACGCGCTAGTCATACATGCCTGTTGGTTAACACTTGTCGCGGGTTTCACTGCCTTCTGAAAAAGCGCGCTGGGGAAAGGATGGGGGGCCTGGGGGGAAGGGCCCAGCCTTTTCACAGCGCAGCGAGAAAAGGCGTTCTCGTAGTCCTCTCGCGCGAGCAGAGGGGTTTCCCTTCCCCCCCAACAGTCTACGGAGCCAGACGCAAAAAGCCCTCCGCGGGAAAACCTGCGGAGGGCTTTTTTACATCAGGGGCACGGCGTGCGTGCTACGCGCCCGCAAGAAGAATGAAGCAGACGATACCCACAACGACGCCGTAGATGGTGAAGGGCACCACGGTGCGGCGGAGGATGGGGCCTTCATGGCCGATCATACCGAGCACGGCGCACACGGCGACGATGTTATGGATGCAGATCATGTTGCCCATGGCGCCGCCGACGCCCTGAGCGGCCACGATGATGTAGTGACCGGGCACGGAGTAGTTGAGGGCCGTGGCAACGTTCCACTGGAAGTTGCCGAACAGCATGTCGGACACGGTGTTGGAACCGGTGATGAACGCGCCGAGGCCGCCCACGAAGGAGGCCAGCATGGGCCAGGCATTACCGGTCAGCCACGCGCAGAACTGGGCCATGGCCATGGGCATGGAGGGCAGGGCCGCGCCTTCGGGACCGGCGGTGTTGACGCCGGAGCCGCGCAGGATGGACACGAGCGCCACGGCGGCGATCAGAGCGATGGTGGGGGCCTTCATCTTGGTGAAGGCGGTACCCCAGGCTTCGGCCACCTGCTTGCCGGTCATGGAGTGCAGACCGATGGTGATGATGGACACAAGGATAAAGGGAATGGTGCCGGGCAGGTTCAGGAGGGCCAGCGTGGAGCCGACGCCTTCATAACCAAGAATGTTGGTCCAGCCCACGCTGAACATGGGATCAAGAATGATGGGCTTGAGATGGAAGGCGGGCACGCGGGTCAGCACGAGGATAACGCCGCACAGAATATAGGGCAGCCACGCGCGGGCCTGAGACATGTGTTCGGTGTATTCGGTGGCGCTGGAGGCCTTGATCAGACCGGACCAGTCAGGACGCCATTCGGAGCTGGGCGGGAAGTTCCAGACGCCGTCCTTGGGCAGGCAGAAGCCCTTCTTGGTCAGCCACACCAGCGCGCCGAGGCCCACCAGACCGCCGACCATGGAGGGCAGTTCCGGGCCGCCGAGCCAGGCCAGCAGCATATAGGGCACCAGGAAGCAGACGGACGCCATGAGGCAGTAACGCCAAGCCCGGAAGCCTTCCATCCAGGACTTGTTGGCGCCGAAAATACGGGTCATGAAACCGAGCAGGAAGATGGGCAGAATGAAGCCCATAGGCAGATGCATCAGGGTAACGTATTCGCCGATGGTCTTGTAGACCATGGTGGGATCGCTGTAGCCGGCGGCCGCCATGGCAATGCTTTCCAGCGATTTGAAACCGGCCAGCACGGGGGTGCCGACGGCGCCGAAGGTCGTGGGCACGCTGTTGAAGGCCAGACAGATGACCGCGGCGCACAGGGGCGGGAAGCCGAGGCCCAGCAGCAGCGGCGCGGCAAGGGCGGCAGGCGTGCCGAAGCCCGCGGCGCCTTCGATGAAGGCCGCGAACATAAAGCCGATGATGATGGTCTGCACGCGCCGGTCGGGGCTGATTTTTTTCATACCCGCCTGAATGGTTTCCATGGCGCCGTTATAGTGCAGGGTGTAGTAGATGAGCAGCGCGCCGAACACGATGATCAGCACGCCGATGGCGGTGATGGTGCCTTCAATGGACAGGGCGACCAGACGCATGGGGGCGATGTCCCAGACGGCCCAGGCAATGAGGGCTCCGACCAGCCACGAAAGCGGCATGGCGCGCGTCGAAGGCCAGCGCAGGCCGGCCATCAGAATCAGCGCCAGCAGAATCGGAATGAACGCACAGAGTGCCAGAAAACCAATGCTCATGAAACCTCCTCCATCTCTGTGTTGTGCGGTCATCAGACCGGCACGACTGCCAAAGGGAACCTGTATACCTGAACGAGCAGCGGCGCAAAACGATCTGTTCAATCGTCATGCGCCACCAGTCATTTTCAGCACTGCGAATCGCTGCTGCTGCCGGAAACAGCCTTTCGCCGGGATTTTCTTACAGACAGGCGCGCAGACGCACAGCCCAGAATATCCCCCCGCAGGGGGGCATATCCCGGGCTCATGAAAAAGGCCCGATTAAGGCTGAATGTCTGAACCTGCCGCCAGTTCTGCATCAAAGAATCATCCTCGAACGGCTTCCCGCCTGTTGCTCTGATGAACGCTTTTATTATCGCATAAATACGTCTGCGTCAATGCTCCTGCGCCACTTGCATCATTTGTCAAAAAGGGAAAGCCCTCCCGATCCGTGCGGCAGCCGATATCCGGAGGCACGCCGTACTGCGCCCGCACTCTATAAGGGCAGATACTGAAACAGCAAAATTTCCAAAAGAGACAGGGATGCTGCCATAGCGCGGTATGCAGCATCATTACGGACTGCTGATTCCCGCTGAAAAACCGGATTTTTCGATCATTACAGTCGACAATAGACAAAAACTACCGCCGCTGTCAGCGCCCGTCTTCTTCCCGCAGCCGCCAGAGGGTCTGCAGGCGTCGGGCATAGCCGTGCTTTGCGCGCAGTTCCTCCCGCCAGGCGGCGCAGAAGGCTTCCGTTTTTTCCGGCGACGCGGCAAAGGCCTCCAGCCGCTCCGGCAAATCCGCGGGACGACGCAGACGCATGGGTTCCGTCAGCGACGCGGGGAATATCTCCAGCCCCGGCGTGGCGTCGCTCAGCAGCAGACCATGCGCAGCCCAGACATCAAAGTGACGCTGGCTCAGGCTGTGCGGCAACAGCAGACTGGTCACATTGAGCACGGCGCCGGAGCGCGCATACAGCTCCGGCAACCCTGCATAATAATCCACAGGAGGCTCCACGGGAGCCCCGGGCAGCACATCCCGCCAGCCATCGTCGCCCACAAGACGCAGTTTTCCCTGAGACAGGGTTTCCCGCACCCAGTGTACGCGCCGGGCCTGCGAACAACTTTCCGCCCCCAGCCCCACGCAGCGCACGGCTGTCCCCGGCCAGCAGTCCCCGCCCAGCCGCTCATGCCACCAGTGAAAATCCGGCGGCGCGGGATCGTCCGCCGCCACCAGTTCAAGCCCCTCGGCCAGCAGCGCCGGCGGCACCGAGGCCGCGGCAAAGAAGCTCCCCTTGCGCGGGAAGGCGGAACGTCCCACAAAAAGCGGCGGGCCGTCTCTGCGGCACAACGGCGCATGCCACATATGCGGCGCAACGGCCAGCGGCAGCAGCGACACATGTTGCGCGCCCGCCTGCCGCAGTCCTTCAAGAAAGCTTGCGTCCGTGACGCAGATGCGACAGTCCCGCCACCACGGCCCGCGCGCGGCGCTCAGCAGATGCCAGGGATTGTCCACGCACCAGATGACAACGGAGATCCCCGCCGCCAGACAGGCATGCGCAAGCCGCCCCTCGGCATCCAGCCCCCGAAGGTTGACGGAAAGCAGCATGGCCGGCGCATGCGCCGCCGCCCGGCGCAACAGCGGAAACAACGCGGCCCCCCCTTTGTCCGGCGGATAGTCCAGCACGCGCAGCCCCAGTTCCCGGGCGGCGTGCCGTAACTCCAGATGCAGCAGCCCGCGCTCGTCGCCGGGCAGGATCAGCAGAGGCTCAGCCCCGGCGGGACGCGGCGGCAGCGGGCAGCAGGCCGCCGCCATGCGGCCCAGCAGCGGCCCCCAGAACTCCGGCGCAAGCCGCAGTCCCGGTCGGTAGAAATAGCGGCGGCAGCGCGCCGCCAGCGACACGGCCTGTTCCGGCGACACCTCCCGCCACGAGGACGGCGGCGGCGGCGCTTCCGGCAGCGCGCGACGAATCTCCGGACAGTCCAGCCAGAACACTCGCCCGGAAGCGGCAAAAGGCAGCGCCGCCGGGTCTTCCGGGCCCAGGCCCAGCAGCAGGCAGTCTCCCTCTTCCGGGCCCGCCGCTTCCCACTGACGGGCATCGCCCGAAAGCGTCAGAGGGCGTCCGCAGAAATCAGGAATCGCAACACGACGGGGAGCTCGGGGAGAAGACGTCATAAAAATCTCCGGGCGGACAGGCAAGGAAATGCTTGGCTTGCGTCGCAAAAAAGGATATGGCAACGGGCGGTGTGCTATGAAAGAATATCGCGATCACTACTTCCTCAAGGCCAAGCGGGAAAACTACCCCGCCCGTTCCGTGTATAAACTTAAGGAATTGGACGGCAAATTCAAGTTGTTCCGCCAGGGAATGCGGGTCCTCGATCTGGGAGCCGCTCCGGGGTCATGGTCGCTGGGCGCCGCGGAAAAGGTGGGGCGCAACGGCCTTGTGCTGGGCTGCGACATCCAGACCACCGAAACGGTCTTTCCCCCGCAGGTCACCTTCATGGTGGAAGACGTTTTTCAGCGTTCACCTGAATTCGAGGCCAGGCTTGATGAAATCGGCCCCTTTGACGTGGTCATGAGCGATATGGCGCCGCGCACAACCGGCACCAAATTTACCGATCAGGCGCGTTCGCTGGAACTGGCATGCGAAGCCCTCACTGTGGCCCGCATGCGTCTCAAGCCCGGCGGCAGCTTTGTGGTCAAGATTTTCATGGGGCCGGATATTCAGGAGCTGCTTGCGCCCATGCGCAAGGCTTTCGGCACGGTCAAGTCCTTCAAGCCCAAAAGCTCCCGGGCCGAAAGCAAGGAAACTTTCTTCGTCGGCATGGCCTTCCGGGCCGAAGCTGCCCTCGATCCCCACGCTCCCCCCGAGCTTCCCCCTCCCTTCGGGGAATAGTGCGTTTTGAAGGTGAAACGCGCGGCGGCACAGCGCCGCCCGGCCTAAAGTGAGCGGAAAAACCGCGTTTTTTCCACGAAACGGCAGGCCGCAGGGCTTGAAGCGCAACGCGTTTCAAACTGCAAAAGCTCCGGCGCGGCTCTTTCCGGCCGTCGCCCGCACGTCCCCTTTGCCAGAACGCACGCGCCGTCTTTCCGGTACACGTTTACCGGCGCAGCCCTGATCAGGGCAATCCGCCATATACACTTTTCTCTTTTTTGGAGGTCATATGTCTGGGCATAGCAAATGGGCCAATATTCAGCACCGCAAGGGCCGTCAGGACGCAAAGCGCGGCAAGGTCTTCACCAAGGCCGCCAAGGAAATCATCATCGCCGCCAAGAACGGCGGCGATCCGGCGGGCAACCCCCGTCTGCGCGCAGCCATTGCGGCCGCCAAGGCCGTGAACTTGCCCAAGGACAAAATCGAAGCCGCCATCCGTAAAGGTACCGGCGAAGATGCCGGCGGCGATCTCACCGAATGCTTCTATGAAGGCTACGGCCCCGGCGGTATCGCCATCATGGTGGAAGTGGCCACCGACAACAAGAACCGCACCGTCGCCGAAGTCCGCCACCTCTTCACCAAGCACGGCGGCAGCCTCGGCACCGACGGCAGCGTGAGCTGGATGTTCGACCGCAAGGGCGTCATCACCGTGGACAAGGCCGCCTTCACCGAAGATCAGATTATGGAAGCCGCTATGGAAGCCGGCGCCGACGACGTTATCGACGATGACGATGTCTGGACCATCCAGACCGCCATGGCCGACTTCGCCGCCGTGCGCGACGCTCTCGAAGCCGCCAACGTGGCCATGCAGTCCGCCGAACTCGCCATGGTTCCCCAGAACCTCACGGCCGTGGACGCCGAAATGGGTCAGAAGGTGCTGCGCCTCATGGACGCCCTCGACGATAACGACGACGTCCAGAACGTCTACGCCAACGCCGACTTCCCCGACGACATGCCCACCGACTAATCAGCCTTTTACTGAAGGCTTTTTCCCGGGGGGAAGCCCCTTTGCGCGCCGACGAAAGGCCTTCCCCCCGGGTTTCCATCCTTCCCCGAACGCGCTTTACTCAGGGAAGGGAATACTTCCGCCATTCTTTCCGCTCCCGGCGTCCCCTGCGCCCTTCTCCCGCTTCTTCAGGAACCTCTGTGGTAACAGTCATCGGCATAGACCCCGGTTCCCGCCTCATGGGCTGGGGTATCGTCAGCGACCGTTCCGGCGCTCTGCGTCTGGAGGGCTGCGGCGTCATCCGCGGCGCTCAGGGCGCGGACAAAAGTTTTTCCGCCCGTCTGGCGCACATTTATGCCGAGCTGAACACCGTCATCCGGCAGTATAAGCCCGCGGAAGCAGCCATAGAACAGGTTTTCACCGCGCACAACGCAGCTACGGCCCTCAAGCTCGGGCAGGCGCGCGGCGTGGCCGTGGCGGCCTGCGCCGCGTACGGCATCAGCGTCAGCGACTACCCGCCTGCCCTGGTCAAAAAAACGCTGGTCGGCACCGGCAGCGCCGCCAAGGAACAGGTGGCCTTCATGATCCGCCGCCTTCTCAATCTTCGCGACGAACAATGGGACCCGCGCTGGACGCTGGATACCTCCGATGCGCTGGGCATCGCCATCTGTCATCTTACTATGCGCCGCTTTGCCGCCCTGCAGGCCTCGAGCTAGAGCGTTTCAACTCTGAAAAAGGTGAAACGCGCGGCGGCGGCACAGCGCCGCCCGGCCCGAAGTGAACGGAAAAACCGCGCTTTTTCCGCGAAACGACAGGCCGTATGGTTTGAAAGGCAACGCGTTCCAAACTGAAAATGCTCTAGGCTCAGGGCCATCCTCCGGAAGAACGCTTTCAGGGAACACAAAAAAGAAATGCGCCGCGGGGATACCCGCGACGCATTCCGGCGCTTATTTCAAAAAACTTCCTTGGGCTGGAGCGTTTCGCCTTTGAAAAAGGTGAAACGCGAGGCGGCGGCACAGAGCCGCCCGGCCCGAAGTGAGCGAAAAAACCGCGCGTTTTCCGCGAAACGACAGATCGTATGGTTTGAAAGGCAAGCATTTCAAACTGAAAATGCTCTAGGCCTGCGCAGCCGTCGGAGATGCCGCCTGCGCGGCTCTCTTCAGGGTCCCCAGGGTGGACTGGAGCTCGGAAATCTTCTTCTGAATTTCGTTGGCTGCGGATTCCTTCTGAACTTCAGGCATGGAAGAAGACATGACGGATTCAAGCTCCTTCATCAAATCCTGAATCTGCTTTTCCAGCCTGGCCATCTGCCTGCTCATAGAATCGGAATCCGCTTCGGAATCGCCGGCAGTTCCGGTGCTCGCAGCCTTATCCGAATCTTCATCGAACAGCCCCATCCCTCGATAATCGTTGAAAATCGACTTATAGTCATTGACGGCCTTCGAGGAGGACGCCCCCTCGTCCGTTGTACCGTCTTCCTGCGCCAGCGACACGCCGAACGCGGACGCGTACATCTTCCGCGCAAGCGCGAATGCTTCGGCGGAAATGCTTACCGTATCCCCGTCATCGCTCTTTTGGACTGCGGCATCATTCCGCTCGCGGGACTGCGAGAAGAAATCCGCCTGTCCCCCGTTTTCCAGAGGAAAAAAATTCCCGATTTGCATGGTTTACCCCTCCATGATCGGGAATTCTGCAACTTATGGACCAGCTGCTGCCGGTTACAGGCAACAGAACCTCCTATCCGGCGCTATGCCGCCGGAGAACGGCCTGAACCTCCTCCGGGCGCAGCGCGTTCAGCTCCTGTATGGACAGAAGGCGGGCGGGAGCGCCGTCAGGCTCATTCAGACTCCTGCCATACCAGCGGATACCGTGCCAGGCTCCGAGCTTGTAGCCGGAGGCCGGGAACTCGCCGAGCAGACGGAAACCAAAGGCCGCATGCAGGGCGTCGCTGGCCTCGTTGGGCACGGTGACGCAGCCGTACACATTGCGGATACCCTGCAACGTCAGCAGATCGAGCAGGGCCCCGTACAGCATACGTCCCCTGCCGCACCCGAGCAGCCCGCGCTCCACATAGACGGACAGAACGGCATTCCACTGATAGGCGGCCCGTTCCATATGCCGCGCAGCATAGGCGTAGCCCGCGATCCGCCCGTCCTCTTCCAGGACAATCCAGGGATATTCCTCCCCTATATGACGAAGGCGCCCGGCAAAATCGTCGCGGCAGGGGACAACATATTCAAACGTAATGGCGGTTTCGAGCACATAGGGTTCATAGATGGCGAGCAGCGCATCGACATCTTCCAGACGGGCCGGACGCAGGCGGCGAATCATGCGGCATCCTTGCGGTTGAAGTGAACAAAGGTAAAATGCTCCGGAGCGACAGAAAACACACGGCACGGCAATGCGGGCGAACTGAAAAACGGAATGCCGTCCGATATTCCCGGAAACAGCCGTCACCACAAAGGTTTCGCAGACCGCGCTTGCAGGCCATGCCATTTTTTTCTAGAATTGTACGATACTACCCCGGCCCTTCCGGAGAAGGGCCTTCAAACTTGAGGTTATCATGGCTCGATTTACCGGTTTTGATGAAGTGTACAGTGCGCTTTATGTGGATTTCGACAATATTTATACGCGCTTTCTTGATGCCGATCCCGAAGCGGCCCGCAACTTCGGCACAGCGCCCTACCGCTGGGTACGCTGGATAGAAAATCATGCGCTCCGAATTCTTTATGGCGAAGGTGTGCGCCGCCGCATTCTCAAACGCATGGTATACCTGAACCCCCAGCGCTATCAAGAATTCCGTTTTCACTTTACCCGCAGCGCCTTTCAGGTAGTGGACTGCCCGCCGCTCACGACACGCGGCAAGACCAGCACCGATATACACCTTGTTATGGACTGCATGGACGATTTGTCCCATTCCACCCATTTTGACGAATTCATTATTCTTTCCGGCGACGCGGATTTCACCCCCCTGCTCATTCGCCTTCAGGAGCACGCCAGACGCACGCTGGTGCTGTCGGTGGGCTATTCTTCCCCTGCCTATACGGCGGCCGCCTCATGGCGCATCCGTGAAGACTGGTTCCTCCAGCAGGCGCTCAAGGACGAACGCGACGACTTTGCCGGCGAAGACGGCATGACGCCCGCCGGGCGCGGCAAGGGCGGCTACAGCGGCATGCCCGGAGCTCTCGGCGGCAGCGGCATGAACGGCGGCGGCATCACCGGCCGCCTGCCTGTGGAAGACGACGAGGAAGAGGACGACGGCCCCGCTCCCGGAAACTCCTGGTAGAAAGGCCATAAAAAGCTGCCGGCCCTTGACGGCCAAGCCTTTGCGAGCGTACAACAACCGCGCGTCTGCCCTGACGATGCCTGAAACCGCATTCTGCCGATGCGGCGCGGCGCTTCGGGAGCAGAAAGCCCTGTCTCGTGCATATCCGGACCGTTTCCCGCCCCCGGCGGGACGCTGTGGGGCGAATACGACGGCCGGAAAAATATCATGCCTTGGAGGTCCCCATGTTCCGCAGACTGCTTCTTTCGCTGGCGACAGTAATGCTGCTGTGCTCTCCCGCTGCCGCTGCCGAGAAATTCGTCGTGGCCGGCGACTGCAACTTCCCGCCCTTTGAATATCTCAACGACAAAAAGGAACCCATCGGCTATTCCATGGATTACATCACGGAAGTGGCCAAGCGTGCCGGTTTCGAAGTGGAACTGCGCAACGTGGCCTGGGACGGCATCTTTGCCGGTCTTGCCGCGGGCAACTATGACATTCTGGCTTCCACCACCACCATCACTCCCGAACGCCAGAAGACCTTTGACTTCTCCACGCCCTATTACGGCCTGACCCAGGCCGTCATCATGCCCAAGGGCAAGACCATCAAGAGCCTTGCCGAACTCAAGGGCAAGACCGTGGGCAGCCAGATCGGCATTACCGGCGTGTTCGTCCTGCGCAAGGCCAATGTGGGCGCCATCATCCGCGAATATGACGACGTGGGTCTTGCCATTGCCGACCTTGCCGCCGGCCGCATTGACGCCGTTATCTGCGACGACCCCGTCGCCAAGTACTACGCCAACAAGCGCAAGGACTTTGAAGGCAAGCTGAACGTGGCCTTCCAGACGGGCGACAAGGAATATGTCGGCTTCTGCCTCAAGAAGGGCCGTAAGGATCTGCTCGATCGCATCAACAAGGCCGTCGAGGAAATCAAGAAGGACGGCACCGAAGCCAAGATGATGGAAAAGTGGATGGGCAGCAGCAAGTAGCACAGCTGCCGACTGTTCGGGCTGTGCCTGACCAATTCCGGTTCAAGAACGACAGCCGCGCCCGTTGCCGGGGGAGCCGCAAGACTCCTCCGGCCTTCGCGTCCTCACGAGAGCGCTTTGCCTTTGAAGAAGGCGAAACGCGGGGCCGCCCGGCGCGCCCGGCCCGAACTGAGCGGAAAAAAACGCTTTTTCCGCAAAACGACAGGCCGTATGGTTTGAAACGCACAGCATTTCAAACTGAAAATGCCCGGGGACGACATCGCCGGCGCACCGCCGAAGAGGGAAACAATGGATAAAGACGAAGGACAGAGCAAAGCCAATATCATTATGGTCACCGATGGCCCGGCCATTCCCAATCCGCGCGAGCGACGGCTGGTCAACGCCTGGTCCATCGCTCTGACGGGGGCCATTCTGTCACTGCTCCTGCTGTGCTATGCGGGGCCGAGCAGCTACCGGGAAGCCCTGCTCTTCCTCCCTGACGGCATCCTGCTCACCTTCAAGCTCACGGCGCTTGCCATCTGCTGCGCCGTACCGCTGGGCCTGCTGACGGGACTGGGGCGCATCTCGCGCAATCGCTGCATCAATCTCATCGCCTCCACCTATGTGGAAGTCATTCGCGGCATCCCGCTGCTGGTGCAGGTTTTCTACATCTATTTCGCCCTGTCCCAGTTCCTGCGCATTCAGGGCGTCCCCGCCGCCGTCATCGCCGTCAGTATCTGCTACGGCGCGTACATGGGCGAAGTCTTCCGCGCCGGCATTCTTGCCATTCCCAAAGGACAGACCGAAGCCGCCCGCTCGCTGGGCTTCAACCGCTTCCAGACCATGTTCTACGTGGTCCTGCCTCAGGCATGGCGCACCATCCTTCCCCCGGTGGGCAACGAATGCATCGCCATGCTCAAGGATACGGCGCTCGTCTCCGTTATCGGCATGCCCGACATGATGCAGCGCGCCCGCAGCTTTGCCTCGCAGAGCTACGCCTACTTCGAGGCCTATACCGTCGTGGCGCTCGTT
>CAMBWG010000038.1 GCA_945871415.1 uncultured Desulfovibrio sp. | reverse complement strand
ACCTGGAGCCCAACCTGTTCAACGCCGGTGTGCGTCCGGCCATTAACGTGGGTCTTTCCGTGTCCCGCGTGGGTGGCGCCGCGCAGATCAAGGCCATGAAACAGGTGGCAGGCACCATGCGTCTGGATCTCGCCCAGTACCGCGAACTGGCCGCCTTCGCGCAGTTCGGTTCCGATCTGGACAAGGCCACCAAGGCGAAACTGGAGCGTGGCGCGCGTCTGGTCGAGCTGCTCAAGCAGCCCCAGTATCAGCCCATGCCCGCTCATGAGCAGGTTGCTTCCATCTACGCCGCCACCCGCGGCTACATGGACGATGTGCCCGTGGATCAGGTGCGCACCTTCGAAAGCCAGATGCTGGCCTTCATGCGTGATACCAAGAAGGATGTGCTGGACGCCATCAAGGAAAAGAAAGTCATTGATGAAGCTGTGGAGAAGGGGCTGAACGACGCCATCGCCGCCTTCAAGCAGAGCTACACGGCCTAACGCCGGGAGTTGCGTATGCCTTCACTCAAAGACGTAAAAATGAAAATCGTCGGGGTCGGCAAGACCAAGCAGATCACCAAGGCCATGAACATGGTGGCTTCGGCGAAACTGCGCGGCGCGCAGGCCCGGATCGAGCGCTTCCGGCCCTATGCCGGCAAGTACCGTGATGTGCTCGCGGAGCTTGCCAGCAAGGTGGAGGGCACGTCCCATCCGCTGCTGGCCGAACACGAAGAGAAGAAGAACTGCGCCATCGTGCTGGTCACGTCGGATCGTGGCCTGTGCGGCAGCTTCAACGGCAACATTATTGCCGCGGCTCTGAAGCTGGCCCGCCAGAAACAGGACGAGGGCATGAAGGTTCGCTTCGCTTGTGTGGGCCGCAAGGGGCGCGATGCCGCCGCCAAGAACGGCTACGAACTGCTGACCTCCTACGGCGACCGCATGGGCAGCCTCGATTTTGCCCTTGCAAGCTCCGTGGCGCAGGAAGTGATTCACGGCTACGAGACGCTGGAACTCGACGAAGTGTGGCTGGTGTACGGCGAATTCGTCTCCATGGGGCATCAGCCCCCGCGCAGCCTGCGGCTTCTGCCGCTGGCGACGCCCGAGGCCGAAGAGGCTGAAGGCGAGGCGGCGGGCGCCCGCTGCGAGTATGTGTACGAGCCGCAGGAAGAGCAGCTGCTGGCGGAGCTTCTGCCCCGCTACGTCAAGGTACAGGTGTACCGCGGTCTGCTTGATACCTCGGCCAGCGAGCATGCGGCCCGTATGGCTGCCATGGACAACGCCACGCGCAACTGCAACGAGATGATCAATACGCTCACCCTGCTGTACAACAAGACGCGGCAGGCCTCGATTACGAGCGAGCTTATCGACATCGTCGGCGGCGCGGAAGCGCTGAACGGGTAACAGGAGCCAAGCACATGAGCAAAAACATCGGTAAGATCGTTCAGGTTATCGGCGCCGTCGTGGACGTTGAGTTCAGCGACGGGAACCTGCCCAATATCCTGACCGCTTTGGAAATCAACAACCCCAACAATGCCGACGCGCCCAACCTGGTGTGCGAAGTTGCGCAGCATCTGGGCGACAACATCGTGCGTACTATCGCCATGGACGCCACGGAAGGTCTGGTGCGCGGCATGGAAGTTGTGGACACGGGCAATCCGATCATGGTGCCTGTGGGCAAAGCTTCCGTGGGGCGTATTCTCAACGTTATCGGTCGCCCCGTGGACGAACTGGGCCCGATCAACGCCGAGAAATATTATCCCATTCACCGTCCCGCTCCCGAGTTCACCGAGCAGAACACCAAGGTTGAACTGCTCGAAACCGGCATCAAGGTCGTGGACCTGCTCGTGCCCTTCCCCAAGGGCGGCAAGATGGGTCTGTTCGGCGGCGCCGGCGTGGGCAAGACCGTTATTCTGATGGAGATGATTAACAACATCGCCAAGCAGCATGGCGGCTCGTCCGTGTTCGCGGGCGTGGGTGAACGTACCCGTGAAGGGAACGACCTCTATCACGAACTGAAAGAGGCCGGCGTTCTGGAGCGCGCCACGCTTGTTTACGGTCAGATGAACGAGCCTCCGGGAGCCCGTGCCCGCGTGGCCCTGACCGCTCTTGCCTGCGCGGAATACTTCCGTGACGAAGAAAATCAGGACGTGTTGCTCTTCATCGACAACATCTTCCGTTTCACGCAGGCCGGTTCGGAAGTGTCCGCTCTGCTGGGCCGCATGCCTTCGGCCGTGGGTTATCAGCCCACCCTGGGCACCGACCTCGGCGCCCTGCAGGAACGCATCACCTCCACCAACAAGGGTTCGATCACCTCCGTGCAGGCCGTTTACGTGCCCGCTGACGACTTGACCGACCCCGCCCCGGCTACCACGTTCTCGCATCTGGACGGTACGCTCGTGCTTTCCCGTCAGATCGCCGAACTGGGTATCTACCCCGCCGTGGACCCGCTGGACTCCACCTCCCGCATCCTCGACCCCAACGTCGTGGGCGAAGAGCACTACAGCGTGGCCCGTCAGGTGCAGATGGTGCTGCAGAAGTACAAGGAACTGCAGGATATCATCGCCATTCTGGGTATGGACGAACTGTCCGACGAGGACAAGCTCACCGTTGCCCGTGCGCGTCGTATCCAGCGCTTCCTGTCGCAGCCCTTCCACGTGGCCGAAACCTTTACCGGTACGCCCGGCCAGTATGTGAAGCTTGAAGACACCATCGCGGGCTTCAAGGGTATTCTGGAAGGCAAATACGACCATCTGGCGGAAGGCGACTTCTACATGCTCGGCAGCATCGATCAGGCTGTTGCCAAGTACGAGAAGCGCATGCAGGACGAAAAATAAGGAGCGCCCATGAGCACGCTGCAATTGGAAGTGGTCACGCCCGACAAGACCGTGGTCAGCGCCGAGGTGGATATGACTGTCTGCCCCGGTGTGATGGGCGAGTTCGGCGTGCTGCCGCATCACGTCTCGCTCCTGTCCGCCCTCAAGACCGGCTGCCTGCGGTATACGCAGAACGGTACCCCGACCCATGTGTTCATTTCCGGCGGTTTTGCCGATGTGAACAATAAGGTTCTGACTGTTCTGGCTGAATCCGCCGAAGTCGCGGCGGATATTGATACCGCTCGGGCCGAAGCCGCCCGGGAACGCGCAGAAAAGCGCCTTGCCGAAGGCGGTGAAAACATCGACCACGCCAGAGCCGAGGCTGCTCTGCAGAGAGCTATGATGCGCCTGCAAATCGCCAACCTGCGTTAAGGGCGTTCTACCGCAGATACGACAGGGCCGGGAATCGAAAGATTTCCGGCCCTGTTTTTTTCCTCATACCTCGCGGGCACCGCCCTTTCAGGGCGTGGCAGCTGTCAGGGCGTGTTAATACTGGAGCATTTTCAGTTTGGAATGCTGTGCACTGCAAACCATAAAACGCGATTTTTCCACGTGCCTGGGGCTTTTGCAAAACAAAACGTAAAGAGTCTCTGCTGGTCGTGCGATTTTTGTGGAGTGCCCGAGCAAAGAGGGCTGTGCGGGGCTTCGGTCAATTATCGTTTTTGAGACGCATTGCAGCTGCGGCAGGCATCCGTACCCGTAAGAGTGCGGGGCGTGGCTTTGGAGCACTGGCAGCCGCAACTGCATCCGCCGGTGCCCTTAATGGCCCGATAGGCCTTATGAGCGATGAAAGCTATGGCTGCGGCAAGGCAAAGTCCGATGATCAGGGTATCCATGTTCATGGGAAAACCTCTTGTGGAAATCTTTTTCTTTATTTCTATTAAAATAGAAAATGAATGTCAAATTCCTTAGTGGTTTTCCAGAATCGGGGCAGAGGAAGCACGCCTTACCATATACAACACGCCCAGGACTGTTTAGAGCGTTTCAGCCTCGAAAAAGGTAAAACGCGAGGCGACGGCACAGCGTCGTCCGGGTCAGCGTGAATGGAAAGACAGCGTTTTTTTGCGAAACGACAGGCCGCATGGTTTGAAAGGCAACGCGGTTCAAACTGAAACTGCTCTGGAGCGTTTCAACTTTGAAATGCGAGGAAACTCCCGATTCATATGCCGCAATCGTTGCCGTTTGTATTTCCCAGCTCGTTATTTTCATGGCGGCAGATAAGGATATTCTTTTTACATCTCAAAGTTGAATTGCTCTAGAAAGGTTGCCGGATGTTCTGGCTCCCTTAAAAAAGCGTGCTGGAGCAAGGATAGGGCTTGAGGGGAAGGGGGACGGAAACGCCTTTCCTTTGAAGCTCAGCGAGGGAAGACGCCGCAGGCCGTGCCCGTCAGGCGACGCAGGAGCCTTACGGGCATCGACAGCAGAGCAGGGTTTTCTTCCCCCTCAAGAAAACAGTGATGAGTCCTGAGTCTAGTTGCTGTGCGTATCGCGCGCGGCGCGGCATGTCGGGCATATGCCATAGAGATTGTGCACATGGCCGCTCAACACAAAGCCGTGCGCCGAGGCAATGTCCTTTTGCAGCTTTTCGATGCGCTCATCGCAGATCTCCACAATCGTACCGCAGACAAGGCAGACCATGTGATCATGATGGCTGTCGGGATGGGCTACTTCATAGCGGGCAATGCCGTCGCTGAAGTGGGTTTCGGTGGCAAGTCCGGCATCGCACAGAAGCTTCAGAGTCCGGTAGACGGTTGTCTGCCCGATGCTGGGGTCTTTCTTTTGGATATGCAGGTAGAATTCTTCGAGCGAATGATGCCCGGGAAAGTCGAAAAAGGCCTCGGCAATGGCCTTGCGCTGCGCCGTTGTATTCAGCCCTTTACGGCCCATGAAGTCCAGAAAGGCGTGGACGGAAGGCTGCGTTGTGGTGTCGGCTTCTTTTTTCATGGTACTCCCCAGGATATGGCAGTGCATGCTTACGCGTGCTCATGTAATGTAAAATTAGCACGATGCCCGGCACATGCCAAGAGAGAAGGGAGGATTGACAGCGCTCCTGCCCCCTTCTAGGGTGTGCGGCAAGGCATAGTGCGCGTTGTTTCGCGTAAAATCGGGGTAGCCCGTGCGGAGCAACATGCATGGTCTGTCTTTCCCAGGAGGATTTTTTATGGCCGCAGCTCCTTCCTTTTTTCACGTTTTTTCTCATCTTTTCCTGCTGTATATCTCATGGGGATCAAGCTATGTAGCCATTAAATGGTGTCTTGACGCGCTGGGCCCCTTTTTGCTGGCGGGATCGCGGATGCTGCTGGCAGGTATGCTGCTGTCGCTGCTTTTGCTGGTGACCGGGCACTGGAAACGTCCGACTCGTGCCGATGTGCTGCACGCCGTATGGCTGGCGGTCTTCATGGTCCTCATAGGTTGCGGTTTTCTTGCCAAGGGGCAGCAGCTCGGTGTGTCGGCCTGCGCTGCGGCCCTGATTACCGGTTCCACGCCTGTTTCCATGCTGCTGGCCGGCTGGCTGTTTGCCGGAGAACGTCGCCCCTGCCTGATGCAGTGGTTTGGTCTGGTAGGGAGCTCCGTCGGTCTGGTTATGCTGGAAATGGGGCAGGAGGCCGCACGGCTGGAACAGGGCCTGGTTACCGGAACGGGAGAGGGAGGTCTTCCCCTGCTCGGTATGGCCTGGGTGCTGTTTGCCACATGGGGCTGGGTTGCCGGCTCCCTGTTGTCCCGCCGATTCCCGCACGTGTCCAGCCTTTCGGGGCTGCAATCCTGCGCCTTGCTGTTGCTGGCCGGCGGTCTTGAGTGCATTCTTGTCGGCCTGCTGTGGGGGGAAGCCTCTCTGACGCATTGGGAAGTGCTGAACGTTCGCTCTTCCCTTGCCTTCCTCTGGATGAGCATTGGCGGCGGGATTATTGCTTACTACTGCTATTTCTGGCTGCTGGAGCGCGTTTCCATTGCTATTGCCGTTTCCTATGAATATGTCGTGCCGGTAGTCGGTGTGCTGCTGGGCTGGCAGCTGGCGGGAGAGCCCGTCAATCTCATGATGGCAGGGGCGTGTGCGCTGATCGTGCTGTCCGTCTTCTTCATCATGTGGCACAGGAGCGTTAAGGCGTAATCTGCACAGCTGGCGGCAGAGGGGAGAGGAAAGGGCGTTTCCGTGGTTTTTCTCTTCAAAGCGGATCAGGCAAGAATTTGCGTGGAACGGGTCTGGAGCCTCCGGGCGGGAATGCCTATGGTGAAGGCGGAACTGCGACAACGGTCCGGGGGCGGCCTGTCTTGGGAGGCGAAAAGGCGGAACTGCCTCCGGGCGGATGCGGTCGGATGATGCCGGGGCGTCATCATAGAGCATTTTCAGTTTGAAATGCTTTGCATTTCAAACCATACGGCCTGTCGTTTCGCGGAAAAAAACGCTGTTTTTCCGCTCTCTTTTGGCCGGGCGGCGCTATGCCGCCGCCTCGTTCACTTTTTTTAAAGTTGAAACGCTCTAAAGGCCGCGAAAGCAAAGGAGGCTTTATGAACGTCGTTCTTGTCAATGGAAGCCCTCATGAGCACGGCTGCACGTACACCGCTTTGACAGAAATCCGAAAGACGCTGGAGCAGGAAGGTCTCGGGCCACAATATTCTGGATAGGCCTTAAACCGCTTGCAGGGTGCATTGCCTGTAAGAAATGCGCAACATTGGGAAAGTGCGTGTTTTCTGACCGTGTTAACGAATTTCTGGAAATAGCCGGGGATTTTGACGGCTATGTTTTTGGTTCGCCTGTGCACTGGGCAGGCGCCGGCGGGGCCATAACCTCATTTATGGACCGGGTTTTTTATGCGGGAATGAACAGTGGACGGAACCTTTTTTATCTGAAACCGGCGGCAGCTGTTGTTTCCGCCAGACGAGCGGGAACCACGGCTGCCTTCGATCAGCTCAACAAATATTTTACCCTGCTGCAGATGCCGGTTATTGCCTCGCAGTACTGGAATATGGTCCACGGCTCATGTCCTGAGGAGGTACGGCAGGATGCCGAGGGCTGCAGACAATGCGCACCCTGGCCCGTAATATGGCCTATTTCCTCAAATGCAGAGAGGCCGGCAACAGGGCCGGAGTGCCTCTCCCCGAGCGCGAACCTCAGATTTTTACCAATTTCATCCGGTAGGCATTACGACCCGTCGTTTCGCGAAGAAAATGTGGTGTTCCAGCTATGTCCTGGCCGGGGACGCTGTACCGCCGCCTCGCGCCATACCTTTTTCAAAGGTAAAACGCTCTGGAACGCTCCTTCCTGCGTACACGACGCAAAAGCACCGTCGGGAGGCGGGCGGAAACAAGAAAAGTCCGCAGGGCTCGGGGCCCTGCGGACTTTTTGCGTTCTGGCTGGTGGAGGCGGGGGGAGTTGAACCCCCGTCCGAGAACATTCCACGCGAAGCTTCTACAGGCTTAGGACGGACTTATATCTTGTCGTGCCGGTAACCTCCGCCCGGGCGCGGCACAACCAGTCCGCCGGAAACAATCCTCGCGAGTCTCCCGGCGGACGCCGAACCTCGCCAGCCTGATGAAGTGTCGCCGGAAAAACGTATCAGGCGTCAGCCCTTCCGACGTGACCGTCTATGCGGTCAGGTGCTTTGCCGCACTAGGCAGCGCAAGCGTATTCGTAATCGTTGTTGGCAATTACTTTGTTGCCGCTTTTTACGAGGCCAGCGGCGCCTCGGCCTGCCGCATCGGCTTCCACATCCCCGTCGAAACCAGTGCGCCCCCGAAATCGGCATACACTGGGCATGCCGTTCGTGATCTTTTTTTTAATAACCAGATTCCTGACTTTTGGCAAGTTTGAAAGTCTTGTGAAAAAATCTAAATATTTTTCTCCCGGGGTCGATAGATATGGATGAGTTCTCGACAGGTGTCTGCGGGGCACAACATTCAGGGAGGAATGTATGCAGAAGACGTCTTGTGCTGCGCTGGGACTTGGTTCCGCCATGCTGCTGATGATGCGCTACAAAGCTGTACGCATGTCTGCCGGATATCTTGGAGACATCCTGCACGTTGACGCGGGGGAACGACCTCAACGCCTGCACCATAACGATTGCGCGGCGCTGCTTCCCGCTACCGCGATGGAAAAATTTTTGCTGATGCATCCTTTTGAGGAAAGTCTCGGGAATGTGGCGGACGAGTTGTTGCGTCTGAAGGCTGCCATTGAGCAGCGGGCGCTCGCTTTCTGCCCTGAGCAGCAGCAACGCCTTATCGAGGCGGAGTATCGGCGTATCGCGCTGGAGATATGCCGCAAGGCGGCCATGATTTTGCCGCGTGAAGTCCGGCAGATCGTAAAGGCGGAACTTTTTCCGGAGCGGGTTCCGGAGGTCGGGGCCTGATATGCGGATGATGCCGTGCAGGGGGAAGGAAAACCTTCCCCCTTTTCTGTATCTGTTGTGGACGCGATATGTTTTCTCTGCGCATGCAGACCTGCATGCGCGTTATTCCTGAAAACGGCCTATCACCAGCTGTTCGAGAGAAAGCTTGGGAACGTGATGGACGTTGTCGGCATCGCGCCAGTAGGCAAGCCGGCCGTCGGCGGGCACGGGGGCGACGACACGGGTTTCGGCTGCCTTGCCAAGTCCGAGCACCAGCCGGGGGGCCAGTTCTTCCGGTATACGACAGAGTGTCCGGCAATTTTCGACATCAAAGCTTGCAAGAATGCAGCATCCCCATGCCCGGCTTGTTGCGGCCAGCTGTATGGTCTGGGCAGCAATGCCCAGATCAACCCAGGTCAGATGTCCGGCATTGCCGGGCAGGCTGATGACGATGAAGGCCGTGGGGCGTTCGCCGGGATGGGGACCACCCCAGTCCTTGAGCGCGCCGGCCCAGGTTGTTTTGGCAAAAAGAGCCTCGCAGACCTGCCCCTGCGTGATCAGCGAATAGCGCAGGGCCTGCTGATTGCGGGCGCAGGGCGTCACTCTGGCGCAATCAATGAGCCATTCCAGATCCGCCATGGTCAGCGGTTCTTGTTCCACAAAGCGACGGCAGGAACGGGCCTGCTCCACCAGCGTTCTGAAGTCTGTCATAGACGCCTCCTGAAAAGGAATGTTCTGTCTGTTTCTGTTGATCCGTTTTTTGTATGCGTGTGCTTTGCGCTACCCGGCACGCGGCATGAATCCCCTGCAGCTGTTTACCTTGCTCCGCCATTGAAAAAACGCTGCTTCTCCGTGAAACGACAGACTCTATGGTTTGAAATGCGAAGCATTCCTAACTGAAAATGCTCTAGAGCAATGCCAGCAGGAACCAGAGCTGAGCACTTTCGATAGACGCGCCAAAAAAATCGCCGGAAATACCGCCGTGACGGCGGGCGGTAGCGGCAAACCAGCGATGGAGCAGCCATTGCCCGAGGAAAAGAAGCGGGAGGCGTTGCCAGGCAAGACCGCAGGGCGGCAGAGCCAGCGCCAGAAGGCAGCCCCACAGAAGGCTCCAGCGCAGGCGCGTTGGTGTCATGGCTGCGCATACAAGCCGGCCGAGCATACCGTCGCCGTGCGGCGGCGTGGTGGCAGCCAGCCAGAGCGAGGTTATCCGGCCCCATGCCGGCGCAATGACAAGCGCCGGCCAGAGGCCCTGCTGCATATGTGCGGCGACGCAGAGCCATTGCCCGAGAAGTCCCATAAAGAGACTCATGCCGCCAAAAGCGCCCATGCGACTGTCGCGAAGGATCTGCCAGAAGCGTTCCTCCCGGGCTCCACTGCCGCAGGCATCTCCCAGATCCGCCATGCCGTCCCAGTGAAGACCCCGGGTCAGCCATACAGCGCAGCAGAGCCAGCCCCAGGCGGCGAGAAGCGCCGGAAAGGGAGACGGCAGACGGGACAGCTGGGCAAGAGACTGAAAGAGGCAGAAACCGGCAGCCGTCCAGAGCAGGCCCAGAAACAGGCCCGCAAGCGGAAACCAGGGCGTCGCCGCGCGCAGCTCCTCTTCCGAGCGACAGGGTACAAAACTCAGGCGGCTGAGAAAGGCCAGCGCGTGGCATCCATGCAAAAAAGGCGTACGGAAAAAACCGCACGCCGTGGAAAAAATGCCCATGCGGCAGGCCTATTGCGCGTGATGCTGGGTATGCTTGAAGGCCAGCGAGTAGAGATGGTGGAAAAAGTCCACATACTCCACGTTGACATGATCCGGCACCTTGATTCGGGCCGGGGCAAAATTGAGGATGCTGGTGATCCCCGCGTCCATCATGTGCTGTGCCGCACGCTGCGCCCGCTCTGGGGGAGTGGTGATGATGCCGATCTCAATGCCATATTCGGCAACCATGCCGGGCAGATCCTTGGTGCAGTGCACCTCCAGACCATGAACAATTTCGCCTATCTTGAAGGGATCGCAATCAAAGATGCCGACAATATTGAAACCGCGGGCCCGGAATTCGCTGTGATTGAGTATGGCCTTACCGAGGTTGCCGATACCGACAACAGCCATGCGCCATTCGCGATCCACGCCGAGAGCCGAGGTAATGGAACTGATGAGAGACGTAACATGATAGCCGACGCCGCGAATGCCAAATTCGCCGAAGTAGGCGAGATCCTTACGAACCTGTGATCCGTTGACCCCGCAGGCCTCGGCCAGGGGGTTGGACGAGATAACCTCGACGCCGTCCCGCGCCAGGTTCTCCAATACCTGTACATACGTGGCCAGACGCTGAATTGTGGCGCGCGGTATGTGTTTGCTTTTGGGAGGATTCAGCATGAATGCACCTTTTATCAACCGTCCGGCTGATGGATGACTTGTGAAAAATTACTTTTTTGAAAGTACGAGAAAACGGGATTCATGGCAAGAGGACTTGCCTATTTGTTCCTGAATAATCCGTAAAGAAGTATATAGGTGTTATTTTTGTCTTTTTGAGGAAGGACCAGCGGAGATACCCGCAGGCACAAGCTGCTCTGCAAGATGCGCGAAAGCCTTTGAGCGGCGTCTGCCGGGGCGGACGATTGTCCGGTACACGTTTTTTGCCTGCGGGGCGTTCCGGGAGAAAAAAGCACCGGCCCGCGCCCCTTGCGGTATCTGTCGCAGGTATGCGGGGTACGTAGCGGGGGCAGGGGAAAAAAGTTTTCCGGAGTCTTCTTCTGGAAAGGCGCTTACCATATGAAAAATAAAAAGTTTTCCTGCAACGAAGGACTGCATCCAGACGAGTTGGGCCGGGGCTGTACTCATTATTTGAAGATGAAGAAATTTTTTTTGCCGAGCGCAGGGACCCAGAGCATTTCAATCCATACGGCCTGTCGGGAGCCGGAATAAAAAAGAAGAGAGGCGTCCCCTGAGGGAACGCCT
>CAMBWG010000037.1 GCA_945871415.1 uncultured Desulfovibrio sp. | reverse complement strand
TGCATGCCGCCATCCCCGGTTTCATGACCATCGGCGTCGTGACCGAAGAAGGGCTGACCTGCAATAACCGTTCGCTGGAAGATGTGCGCGGCTTTGATCATTTCGGGGAGGCGCGGCATGCCTGATATCTCGCTTGCGGGCGAAGCCGCCGTCTCCTGGCAGACGCTGACGCGGCTGTGCCGGGATGCCTGGCAGACTGGTCTGCTGCGGGGCTTCAACGGCAATGCCAGCGTGCGTCTGGCCGACGGCGCGATGCTGATTACCCGATCTGGCTGCGCCAAGGGCCGACTGCGGGAGGAAGATGCCTGCGTACAGACTCCCGACGGTACGCTTCTGCGCGGGGGCCCGGCTTCCTCCGAAGGGCTGATGCATCTGGCTATCTACGCAGCTTTACCGCAAACGCGGGCCGTGCTGCATACGCATCCGCCCCGGCTGCTGGCCCTGTCGCTGCGGCTTGCCGCAAAAGAAGGTGAAAACTGGCGGGAAGCCTTTCTGTCCCTGCCTCTGTTTGAGGCCCGGACCTGGAAACAGCGTCTGGCCTTTGTGCCCGCCCTGCCGCCGGGGACACCGGAACTGGCCCGGACCGTGGCGCAGGCGGCACAAACGGCCCCGGCCGTCTGGATGGAAGGACACGGCCTCTGCTGCCACGGCGAAAATCCGTCCTTCTGTCTGGATCTGTCCGAACACCTTGAGCACCTCGCCGGCATGCAGCTGGAAAGCATGGGAGGCTGCTGAGAGGGAGCGCGTTGTTAGCTTCCTCTTTCGGGGGGCGGGCACAGCCGCTCCGCCGCCTGTTTTTGGCAGGTCCCCGGTATGAAACATCGACGCCGAAGCACGGTATTCGTGATGTTTCACGGCTTGAAAAAAAGCCTGAAATCTGGGAAAAGCAGGTCTGCGCACATGCGCCGACACCTGTGTTTCAGAAGGAGAAGCTTCCATGTTCAAGCCCATTGCCACCGAAAAGGCCCCTGCCGCCATTGGCCCCTACTCTCAGGGGACGACTCTTGATAATCTCGTGTTCAGCTCCGGTCAGATTCCGGTGAATCCGCTGACCAAGAGCATGCCCGAAGGCATCGCGGATCAGGCCCGGCAATCCCTCAACAATGTGAAGGCCGTTATCGAAGCCGGCGGTTCCTCCATGAGCAAGGTGTTCAAGGTCAATGTTTTTCTGGCGGACATGGGTGACTTTGCCGCCGTCAACGAAGTGTACAAGGAATTCTTCTCCGCGCCCTATCCGGCGCGCAGCTGCGTTGCCGTGGCCGCTTTGCCGCTCGGCGCGCGCGTGGAAATCGAAGCCATCGCCGTAAAATAACGCCCCTGTGACGCCGCCTGCGGCAGCGCCGGAGGCGGTGCAGGTGCTGACGAAGAGGGCCCGCGAAAGCGGGCCCTCTTCATTTCGTATGCAAGCAGAGCTTTTTCAGTTTGAAACGCGTTGCGCTTCAAACCATACGGCCTGTCGTTTCGAGGAAAAATGCGTTTTTTCCGCTGAAAAAATATGCCGGAGAAGAGAACATCTCCCTTCTCCGGCATAACGTCGTTGAAAACGGCGCTAATTGACTTCCAGACTTGTGTTGTTCAGCAGGTAGTTGAGATCGAGAAGGATCAGCAGCCTGTCGCCCAGCTTGCCGACGCCCCGGATATATTCGGAGCCGATACCGGCCACCACCGGCGGGGCCTCTTCCACGGTGGAAGCGGGAATGCGCAGAACCTCGGAGACGGCATCCACAAGGAAGCCCACGATTTTCTGATCAAATTCCATGACCACGATACGGGTGCTGGCGTTGTGTTCCACAGCGGGCTTGTTGAAACGCGTGCGCATGTTGACCACGGGAATGACCTTGCCGCGCAGGTTGATGACGCCCTCGATAAACGCGGGGGCGCGGGGCACCATGGTGATCTGCATCAGGCGGATGATTTCCTGTACCGCCAGAATATCCACGCCGAATTCCTCGTCGCCGATATGAAAGGTCACCAACTGTATCAGATCGTCATCGTGTGCCTGCTGCTCTGTGGTCTGCTGGCTCATGTACAATCCTCCGTAAGGCTGCGAACGCATGCTTCTCTTATCGGCAAAAGCGCAAACAACCTTGAGGCCTGCGCCGCCATAACCTGTCTATTGTGCCACTGCCGGGCTGCAATCGCAAGAGGGGGCCGGCGGGGGCATGCAACAGGAGCGGCAGGATTTTCCGTCAGGCGGAGCGCTATTCGCTGTCTTCGGCCTGCGCCTTGAGGGCCTCGGTCTGCGCGGCCGTGGCCAGGGCTTCCAGCAGGGTGTCCAGTTCGCCTTCCATGATGCGATCCAGAGAATACAGCGTAAGGTTGATGCGGTGATCCGTGCAGCGTCCCTGCGGGAAGTTGTAGGTGCGGATGCGCTCGGAGCGGTCGCCGCTGCCTACCTGCGCCTTGCGGTCCGCGGAAAGTTCGCTGTTCTGACGTTCCTGCTCGGCGGCAAGAATGCGCGAGGCGAGCACCTTCATGGCGCGGGCCTTGTTCTTGTGCTGTGAGCGTTCGTCCTGGCAGGTCACGACGGTGCCGGTGGGAATATGCGTAATGCGCACCGCGGATTCCGTCTTGTTGACGTGCTGGCCGCCTGCGCCCGAGGCGCGATAGATGTCGATGCGCAGATCTTCGGGGCGGATTTCCACGTCCACTTCTTCCGCTTCCGGCATGACGGCCACAGTGGCGGCGGAGGTATGGATACGGCCCTGCGTTTCCGTGGCGGGGACACGCTGCACGCGATGCGCGCCCGCTTCAAACTTCAGATGGCTGTAAACGCGATCGCCGGAAATGAGGCAGATGATTTCCTTGTAGCCGCCGGAATCGGACGGCGACTCGCTCATGACTTCCACCTTCCAGCCTTTGAGCTCGGCGTAACGGCTGTACATGCGGAACAGATCCGCGGCAAACAGAGCGGCTTCTTCGCCGCCGGTACCGGCGCGGATTTCCAGAATGGTGTTCTTTTCGTCCAGCGGGTCCTTGGGGAGCAGAAGCACCTTGAGTTTCTGCTCGATTTCGGGCAGTTCCGCCTCCCTCGCGGCGATTTCTTCCTGTGCCATGGCCTTGATGTCCGGATCGGGATCGTGCAGCAGGGCCTTGTTGTCCTCGATGTCCCGCACGGCGTCACGATGACGGCGGAAGAGCTCCACGACGTCGCGCAGGTCGGCATGAGCCTTGGTCAGCTTGCGGTAGTGATCCTGATCGTTAAAGACTTCCGGGTCGGAAAGAGCTTTTTCCAACTCCATATATTTTTTTTCCAGACCTTCCAGCTTGGCAAACATAGATACTCCTCGGGAAATGGGCTCGACCGTCCCGGCGGCACCGCATGCGGATGCGATATGCCCCGTCGGGAAACGTCGGGGCGCAGACTGCGCAGAAAAAGAGACAGAGCGGAACGCGGGCCGCCTGGCCAGAAGTGAGCGGAAAAACGTGTTTTTTTCCGCAAAACGACAGGCCCTGTGGTTTGAAATGCGAACCTTTCAGACTGAAAATGTTCTAGGCGCGGGGAACGTCGTCCTGAAGGCTGTGCGGTACCGTCAGAACCCGCGCGCCGTCTTCGGGGCCCAGAGCTTCGTACAGGGCCACAATGGCCACTTCCAGCTGGCCTTCGTCCGGCTCTTCGGTGGTCAGACGTTGCAGGGCCAGTCCCGGCGCGCGCAGAATCGTTGCCGCAATGCCGTCGTCCAGTCTGGCGGCAAAACGGATCAGTTCATACGCCAGCGCGCTGATGGGCACAATCAGCGCAATCTTGAAAAGCAGCGTGCCCGCATGCTTAAGCCAGGCCTGTTCCGGCGACCAGTACGCCAGCAGCAGAGGAACCAGCACCGCATGCAGCACGATGGAGATGCAGATCACAAACAGGAGAAAAGTCGTGCCGCAACGGGGATGCAGGCGGCTCATGCGCGCCGCAAAGTCCGCATCGACGGTCTGCCCGGATTCAAAGGCGTGAATGGTCTTGTGTTCCGCACCGTGATACTGGAACACGCGCCGGATATCCGGCACCCACGAGATGGCCCGGATATAGAGCATGAAGATGCAGCACTTGAAAAAGCCGTCCCAGAGATGGAAGCTCAGGCCTTCCACCGCGCCGCCCAGCCCCAGCCACTGCATGAGCAGGGACAATCCGTGCGGGGCGACAACGAAAAGCAGCACCGCCATGCCCACGGCGCAGAGCATGGTCAGCACCAGCTGCCAGTTTTGCAATGGCTCTTCCTCGCCCTCGGCCAGCGCCTCGGCCGAACGATTCAGGGCCTTGATGCCGTTGACCAGCGTTTCCACCAGCAGCGGAAAGCCGCGAACAAAGGGCAGTTTGAACAGGCAGAAGCGCGTCAGACTGAACCAGGGCAGACGCCGGGCCTGAATGCTGCCGTCAGGCATGCGCAGAGCCAGTGCGTACACGTCGGCGTTGCGCATCATGACGCCTTCCATGACGGCCTGTCCGCCGACCGTCGGGCAGCCGGCCGCAAGCAGGGACGCGGTAAGCAGACGACGACAGTGCCGCCACGCGCCGGAAAAGGGGAAATGCATATCCTGTTTTCGTGCGCGCGTCACGGCGCGCTCATTTCCGCGCCGCGGCCGGGATTGTGCCGGAGCGCAAAACGTCAAGCCTCCGTCAAGGCCGTGCGCCGTACTACGCGCAACAGCCCCGCCGGAGGCAAAAACAACGTCGCCCACGCCGAAAAAACGGGGCGAGGAACCGCACGAGGCGAAGCGAAGCGCGCGACGCTTACTTCTGCCCGAACTTGGCGTACTTCTTACGGAAGCGGTCGATGCGACCGGCCGTATCCAGGAAGCGCTGCTTGCCGGTGAAGAAGGGATGGCAGGCGGAGCACACTTCGACATGCACCTGTTCGCCCTTGGTGGAGAGCACTTCTTCCTGATGACCGCACGCGCAGGTGATGGTGGCCTTGTACACGGTGGGATGAATGTCTTTCTTCATGATTGCTACCTCATAACATCGGCATATGCCGCTGGTTTTCGTGAAATCGTTCGCCCCCTGCCCGCCGCTGTCATGTGGCTGCACGAGATGAAGGCTCAAATCTGTAGCCTGTTTCGCCGTTTTTTGCAAGTCCGCAGGCCCCACTCTCCCGGCAAAAGCGCGGTTTTGCCGCTCACTTTAAACCGGGCGGCGCTGGTCGCCGCCTCGCGTTATCAAGAGCTGTTTTTCTGCGGGATGATATGCAAAAAAATAAAATATAACTTTATGTTATGAAAATATCTATCTTTACCTGCCAGTATACTATGCGCGGGTTTTGGGGAAGATGGGGGAGTTTGAGGGGGAAGAAACACCTTTTTGCCGCGAGCAAAAGGGGTTTCTTCCCCCTCAAAAAAACGTAATGAGTCCTGAGCCTATGTTGCGGCGCGTCGGGAAAACAGAGCCATGTATTCCTGATTGCCCTTCGGCCCCTTGACGGCCGCAGGCACCACGCCTTCGCACGCCAGCCCCAGCTGTGCGTCGCAGAAGGTGACAATCTTGTCCACGGCCCGCTGCCGCGCCGCCTCGTCGCGGACAACGCCCTTGACCGTTTCGCCCGGCCCCAGCTCGAACTGGGGCTTGATGAGAACGGCAGCCCGGCCGCCGGGTCTGAGCCAGGTCATGCAGGGCGGCAGTACCAGCGTCAGAGAAATAAAGGATACGTCGGCCACGACAAGATCCACGGTTTCGGGAATCAGCGAGGCCGGCGCATGGCGCAGATTCACGCCTTCCAGATTGATCACGCGGGTGTCGGCCCGCAGCTTTTCGTGCAGCTGGTTGCGGCCCACATCCACGGCATACACGCGCCGCGCGCCATGCTGCAGCAGACAGTCCGTGAAGCCGCCGGTGGACGCGCCCGCGTCCAGACAGACGCAGTCCCGCACATCCAGTCCGAAGCGTTCCATGATGGTCAGCAGCTTGTAGGCTCCCCGGCTTACAAATCGTTCGCCCTCCAGCAGACGGAACAGCGTCCCTTCCGGATAGGGATGCCCGGGCTTGTCCACCTTGAGGGGCGGCGCGCCCGGGGGCAGGCCGGCGTCTTCCAGCGCAATCTTGCCCGCCATAATCAGTCGCCGGGCCTGCTCGCGGCTTTCCGCCAGCCCCTGCGCGTGCACCAGCGCGTCGGCCCTCTGCCGTGCCGCCTTGCGCTTCTTCGGCGGCGTTTCCTCGTGATTCATAATGATCCCTTCTGCATTTTTCCTGTGCGGGAGGCGGGTTTTCGCCCCGGGCGTCAGGCGGTGACGGGGTCAGGGTTTTTCTTTTGTCGCCGGGAGGCGCAGGCTTTGCAGGATTTCTTCACTGTGGCGCATCCAGCGTTCCCGGGACGGGCCTCCGGCGCTGACCGAGATAATGAGCATGCGGCCCTCATGCCCCAGCACAATCATGTCGTTGTGGATGGGGCCGTCCGGCGCGGCGGTTTCAAATTCAAAGCGGGCGCAGAAACGTCCGTCCACCATGACCAGTTCGTCACGCAGCCAGCGGGCATCGGGATACAGCTCGTGCATTTCCATGGAAAGAGCGGGCCGGGCCGTTGCCATATCGTCGGGGAAAGGCGTGTCGGGGCTGTAGGCGGCAACCACAGTGGCGCTGCCGTCACGCGAGGCCAGCACGTCTCCGTCATCCGGCGACAGATCCGGAAACTTGGCTTTACGCAGATCCGGAGCCAGCGGCGACAGTCCTTCGGGAACCTCCAGCGAGACAGTCCCCTGCAGCAGACTGACGGGATAGCGTTCTTCGGCCCGGCAGGGGAGGGCAAACAGCAGCAGGGCCAGCAGCCCCGGCAGACAACGACGCAGCATGACGACAACCTCTTCCAGAGCTTTTTTAGTTTGAAACGCAGTGCGTTTCAAACCATACTACGGCCTGTCGTTTCGCGGAAAAACGCGGTTTTCCGCCCGGTTGGGGCCGGGCGTCCGTCTGTCGGACCCGCGGCGTAAAAACAAGGCGCCCCGGAGGGCGCCTCGTGCTTATTTCTTTTCTTTCTTGAAGATATTTTTGACAAAGTCCTTGGCCTTGTCCAGAGGCCCTTCTTCCTGCTCGTACGTCTCGAACTCGCGCAGCAGTTCTTCCTGCCTTTCGGTCAGTTTTGTGGGCGTCAGCACCCTGACTTCTACCAGCAGATCCCCGCGCTGGGTTCTTCCGGGGTAGGGCATGCCCTCGCCCGCAAGGCGCAGCATCGTGCCGCTCTGTATTCCCCTGGGGATTTCCAGAGGCAGAGGCTCCTTCAGACCGGGCACTTCCACCCGGCAGCCCAGCGCCGCTTTTACAAAGCTGATTTCGCAGGTGTAGATGAGATCCTGTCCCTGACGGCGGTACTGCTTGCTCTGTTCCACATGCAGCACCACATAGAGGTCGCCGGGAGGCCCCCCGTGAATGCCGGATTCGCCTTCGCCGCGCACGCGCAGGCGCGTGCCGGTGTCAACGCCCGCGGGCACGCGCACCACGATTTCCCGGATGGTCTCCACCGTGCCTTCGCCCTTGCACTTGGGGCAGGGCTTGGTAATGATCTGACCGGTACCGTGACAGGCCGAGCAGGGCATGGCCAGCTGGAAAAAGCCCTGAGAGCGCCGGATCTGGCCGGTGCCGCCGCAGTGGCGGCAGGTTTCCGGACTGCTGCCCGCAGCCGCGCCGGACCCCTTGCATTCGGGGCAGTCAACGTGTTTGGGCAGGGACAGCTTGATTTCGTCGCCGTTGGCCGCCTGCGTGAAGCTGATGCTCAGATTGTAGCGCAGATCCGCCCCGGCCATGGGGCGCATACCGCCCCCGGCAGCGGCAAAGCCGAACAGATCGCCGAAAATATCGCTGAAGTGGGCAAAGATGTCCTCGGTGCTGCCGAAACCGCCGCCGGCGCCGCCCACATGCCCGAAGCGATCATACTGCGCACGCTTTTCGGGATCGCGCAGAACATCGTAGGCTTCCGCAGCTTCCTTGAATTTCTGTTCCGCTTCGGCGTCACCCGGATTGCGATCCGGATGATACTTCATCGCCAGCTTGCGATAGGCTTTCTTGATCTCTTCCTCGCCGGCCGAACGCTCGACCCCGAGAACTTCATAATAGTCGCGTGCCATGCAATCTCTCGCTGGGCTCTCGTCTGCTGGAGCAGATTGACGTTAGAGCATTTTCAGTTTGGAATGCCTCGCATTTCAAACCATACGGCCTGCTGTTTCGCGGAAAAAACGCGGCTTTTCCGCCCGCTTCGGGCCGGGCGGCGCGGTGCCGCCGCCTCGCGTTCCGCCCTTTTCAAAGGCAAAACGCTCTAATGCATCAGAGACTGAAAGGAGCGGACGACGCGCGCATTTTTGGCGCGGAGGCGCTGCGCGTCCGCCAAAGACCGTATCCTGCCGGGCAGGAGCTGGAGCATTTTCAGTACGGCCTGCTGTTTCGCGGAAAAAAACACGCTTTTTCCGCCGGCTTCAGGCCGGGCGGCGCGGTGCCGCCGCCTCGTGTTCCGCCTTTTTCAACGGTAAAACGTTCTAGCCTTCGTTTTCGGGCCCCTGCTGGCCGTCGGGCAGCGGGGTATACAGGCTCTTGTCGTCGGGCATGACCTTGCCCGCGGCGATTTCGCGCAGGGCGGTAACGACTTCCTTGTTGTTGGTGTCAAGCAGGGGTTCGTAACCTTCGCGATACTGGCGCACGCGCTTGATGGCCATTTGCACGAGCAAAAAGCGGTTGTCCACGCGTTCCTGGCAATCTTCCACGGTAATGCGGGCCATGGTTCCTCCATACCTGCCGTAGTAGGCAAGGCAAAAAATGGGTAGAGGCAAGGAGACCGCCTGCGGCGGCCTGCTTGCCGTAACAAGCCACAATAGGTAGAGTCTGCGCACCTGTCAAGCAATGATTCCCGTCACAACGCCCTTTCCTGCCCTGAAACGGCATGCCGGGGCCGCAACAACAAGGATAGCCGATGAGGGAAAAAAGAACCTTTGCGCAGGAATACTGCGTCAAAAGCGCGGGCAAGGCCATGCAGCAGCTTCATATGGTGCAGCCGGGCAGCCGCATAGGTATTGCTGTTTCCGGCGGCGTGGACAGTTTCGTGCTGCTGAAGTGTCTGCATATCCGGCAGGGCATTGTCCCCTTTCCCTTCGAGATTATGGCCCTGCATCTCAATCCGGGCTTTGACGCGGACAATCACGCCCCGCTGGCGGACTGGCTCGCCCGCCACGGGATTCCCGCCCATCTGGAAGTGACCGATTTCGGCCCGGAGGCCCATTCGGAACGCAATTTACGGCGCTCCCCCTGTTTTCGCTGCGCATGGCTGCGGCGCAAGCGTCTCTTTGAACTCTGCTCCCAGTACGGGCTGACGCATCTTGCTCTGGGACATAATGCCGACGACCTGACCGCCACCTTCTTCATGAATTTGTGTCGCAACGGCCGGGTGGACGGACTCAGCCCCAACGAGCCCTTTTTCGGCGGCGCGCTGCGGCTTATCCGGCCTCTGCTCTTTGTGGAGAAGAAGTATATCGTCAAGGCCGCCCGGCAGTGGGAACTGCCCCTTTGGGCCAATACCTGTCCTTCGGCCGGCAAAACGGCCCGCAGCGATATGTCCGCCACGCTGGAACACCTCTACGCCGTGGCCAAGGACTCCCGGCGCTGCATTTTCAATGGTCTGGAACGCTGGCAGACGGAAAAATCTCTGGCCGCCTGGGCCGCGCAGCACGCACAGTCGTCTGATGCGGGAGATGAGTAGAGCGTTGGGGGAGGGGAACCCCTCTGCTAGCGCGAGAGGGGTTCCCCTCCCCCAAACCCCCACCCCTCCCCAGCGCGCTTTTTTCGGGAGGGTGAAGCGGTCCGGGGACTCTGGTGCTTTTCCTTCAGCAGCCGTCCCCGGAGGCGCGGGGATGTGGAGCGTTTTCCGGGAATAGGGTTGCGTCGTCTACAGGGAAGCGCCAAAGCGGCGCGCTTCCTGTAGCACCGGCTGTCCGGCGATCGCGCCGGCATCAAAGACCCCGCCTGCCAGAACCTGTCCCCGATCCTTCCACTGCAGAAAGTCAAGAAGCGCGCGGTAGTAGTCCAGTACCGGTTTCCAGTTATCCGGGCTGTTGCCTTCGGCAGCCATGATAAGCGCGCATTCCTTGCGCGGATTCGCATAGCCGGGATTGCATTCAGCCACGGCAAACAGCCGGTCAAACGCCGTCTTCAGCTGGCCGGAAAAGCCCCAGTAGTACATGGGCGAGGCCAGCACGATCAGATCGGCGTCCCTGTAGGCGGGATAGATGGACGTCATCCCGTCTTTCTGCACGCAGGGGCTTGCCGGGTCCTTGCCGCCCTTTACGCAGCCAAGACAGCCGCGGATGTCCAGTTTTTGGAGATCAAAGCGCGTCACGATGTGTCCTGCGCTCGCAGCACCTTCCGTAAAGGCGTCGCACAGCATGGCCGTATTGCCTTTCAGACGGGGACTTCCATTCAAAATGAGAATGCGCTTGCTCATGATTCTTTCCTCCTTGTCAGAGCTGCTGGTATTTTTTTTAGTGAATACTAAAAAATTGTCAACGGCTGTGCAGCGGCTTTTTTGCCGCTGGTGACAGAGGAAAAACTCAGGCGTGCTGGGAGCGAGGGGGAAGCATGCGCACAGCGTGCGCGGCAATGGCTTTCAATTCGGATTGAAAAAGTCCGTCGCGGGCCTGAAGAGAAAGACCTTCGAGCAGGGTGTTCAACGCTCCGGCAAGCGCCGGAACATCGGTGTCCGCAGGAATTTGTCCGTCCTGTATGGCGCGCCGGAATCTGTCGGCAAACATGGTTTTAGTGGCCAGTCTGAGAGCTCGGACGGCTGCGATAATCTCTTTTTCGTCTTCCGAGATGTTGACGGCCGCCAGCACAACCATGCAGCCGCAGGGCGTTTCCGGGGAAAGGAGTATTTCCGCCGCTTCCTGGAAAAATTGCTCGACAGCAGAATAGACGTCGGCTTCGGCCAGAAATCGCCGGGCCGGGGCGTCCCAGTAGGTATGCTCGTAATGCCGCAGGGCTTCCAGAAAGAGATTGGCCTTGTTGCCGAAGGAGGCGTACAGGCTGGGGGGATTGATTTCCATAGCCTTGCAGAGTTCCGCCACGGAGGCGGGTGCATAGCCCTGCCGCCAGAAAATTTCCAGCGCCTTGTTCAGGGCCTGCGCCCGGTCAAAGGCGCGCGGGCGACCTTTGCCGCGTGGTTCGGACTGACGGGGGCGTTGTGCGGGCATGGGATTCTCCAGAAATTCGTTCTGCAACAGAGGTCAGCATGCAATGACGGGAACATTTCAGCAAGATCGGCACGCGTTGAGAGTAAATATTTATCGTTCACTATAAAACATTCCTCTCGGGGACGGTT
>CAMBWG010000036.1 GCA_945871415.1 uncultured Desulfovibrio sp. | reverse complement strand
CGGTGGGGCGGTCCCCCCCCGCCCGCGGGGGGGGGGTGGGGGGGGGGGGGGGGGGGGCCCCCCCCCCCCCCCGGGCGGGGGCGGGGGGCCCCCCCCCCCCCCAAACAATCTATTCCACAACAAACTGTCCGCCATCGGCGGCGGCGCGTGTGGCGGCGTCGTACATGGCTTCCGCGCTGACGGGCGGCAGGGCGAAGGTGCCGCGTGTGGCGGCCCGGACGCGGTAGCGGTAGGTGGCCGCGGCCGGCGTGGCGTTGACGAAGAAGAGGCTTCGATCTTCACGGCGCTGCCGGTAGAGCAGCCCCTCGCCCTGCGGCAGGCTGTCGTCCTTTTCGAGCAGGGGCTCCAGCCCGCCGGGCAGAAGATCGGTGATGACGATGTTTTCCAGCGTCGTATTGTCGCTGCGGAGCGTGATTTCCACAGTAAGCAGCGCGCCGACCGGGGCGGAAAGAACCGCTTCGCCGCGTTCGTCGAGGAAGCGGCGACGCACCTCCAGCCCCTGCGCCTTTTCCGGCTGCGGCGTGCGGGGGTAACCGTCGGTCAGCAGTTGCAGACGCCAGCCCTCCCCCGCGGGGGCGCTGGTTTCGACGCGGGTGCAGCCGGGGGCGTCGAGCGTCAGCACGGAGCCTTCCGCCACGGCTTCGGCCGTGACGGGCGGGAAACCGGGGGCCACTTCCGCGCAGGTCAGGCGCACGTCGGGAGGCAGGGGCGGCGGCGTGCCGCCGAGGGCCAGCAGGCCGCGCGCCAGAAAGGACAGTTCAAGGGGGCTGGCGTCGGTTACGGCGTAGCGGACGAGACTGTCCACGGGGATGTCCACGCGGCGCTCGGAGAAGTGCCGCGACAGGGCCAGCGCATGCAGGCCGTGCAGAATTGCCGGGGTAAAGACGCTGTCCGACGCGGGCGCGGCAATGCGCGGCGGCAGAATGTCCCGGGCCTGCCGTTCCAGCCGGAGCATGGCGAGACTGTCCGCCAGCAGCGTTGCGACGGCATCACGTTCCCAGTCGGCAAGGTTGGCACGGCACCAGCGTTCCAGCTCCCGCACTTCCTGCGTCATGATGCGGCCATCCCTGAGAAGCACCCAGACGGCATAAATCTTGATTCGCGCATCATGGGCCGACGTGGGAGGACGGACCGCCAGCCGTTGCAGGGCGTCAAGCAGATTGCGGGTCAGAGGTTCGGGGGCGATGCTGCCGTTTTCCCGCAGAGTCAGCAGAAAATCGGCGGCATAGGCGGTGAGGAAGTCGTCGGCCTTGCCGCCGGGCCAGAAGCTGACGCCGTCGCCGGCGACGAAGCAGCGCTGTATGCTCTGGACGGCGGCGGCGATGCGGCGTCCCACGGCGTCCTTGTCCTTTTCCTCGGGCGCAAGACCGGCCTGCGAAAGAACGGATGCGCGCAATTCCGGTACGGCACTCAGGGCCGCATAGGGAAAGGCCTGGCTGATGCGCTGCTCGGTGCAGTCATAAGGATAGGCGTTCAGCCGGGCAAAGACGGCGCGCAGAGCGGACAGCGGCCCGGTGGAAAGAGTGGCCCGGGTAACCGCCTTATACGGATACAGGGCCGAAGGGGCGCTGATGTCGCGCTGCTTGTCCACGACGCGTTCCGAAAGGGTGAGCGTTCGCGGCGTTGCCGGGCGGATCGCAAGCTCGATGCTGCGCTGCACAGGCTTTTCCTTACCCAGCGTGGCAACGACGGTGACGGACGTGACGCCCGGTTCGTCGAGGACCCGCAGAGGCAGGGGAATAACCTTTTCGCCGTTTTCGGGGATGACGACGGTCTGTTCGGCAGGCGTGTCGCGCAGCTCCAGACCGGAACCGGTCTTCAGGGTCAGCCGCACCTGCGCTTCCGGGCCGCTGCCGGCCACGGTGTTGGCGATGGCCAGCGCGCCCTCGAAACTGTCGCCGGGCGCGACGGTTGACGGCAGCAGAGGCTTGACGATGACGGTTCCGTTCACTTCGACAAAGGTTTCGGCATTACCCGCCGTCACCGAGGGCGATGACGGCGCGGCGCAGCCCACGGCCATGAGGCGGAACTTGCCGGTAAAGGATTCGGGGATGGGAATCGTGAATTCCCGGCCTTCCGGGCCGACGTCCGCCGGGTCCAGCCAGACGGCAAAGGGTGCTTCGCCGCGCCGCTGGAAGGGATTGAGAAAACGCGCGCCCACGCCGACGCCGCCGCCGAAACCGGGAATGCGGCCGCGCAGCCGGGCGTGATCAGGCATGAGAAGATCGAACATCCGGCTTGTCTGTACGACAAGGGCGCGATCCAGCAGAATGTCCGCCAGCGGATCGGGCGTGCGGAAGTCGGTCAGCTGGAGAATGCCTTCATCCACGGCAAAGACAACGGCGCGTCCCGGAGTGCGGGCGCTGAGGCGCACGCGCAGTTCCTCGCCGGGGCGGACCGAGGCGGGCGCTTCCAGCCGCAGCCCCATATCCCGCTGTTCCACTCCGGCGGTAAAGGGGGCCACGGCGTAGGCGTGGGGCTGCATGTAGATGGCGTCCGACTGCTGGCCGCGCACAAAGGAGACATTGACGTAGCCTGCGCCTTCAAAGTCGCGGGGCAGGGCGATTTCCTGCACGCTTTCCCCGGCTCTGGCCGTGAACCACGCATGCGCCACGACAGTGTCCCGCTCGATTGTAATCAGGCCGGAACCATCAAAGGGCGCGGAAAGGCGCATCTTAATGATATCGCCCGGGGCGTAACGCTTCTTGTCCAGCACAAGACGCAGGTTGCCGCGCGCCAGCGAGGCCGGATCGAGTTCTTCCGGCGCCGCAAGGCGATTCCCCGCAATGCTGAAGGGAATGCTCGCCAGCAGCGTTCCTTCCGTATCGCGTACCGACAGCAGATAGTCGCCGGGCGTTTCGGTGGGAATGGACCAGAGAAAACCGTCGGGGCCGATGGTCGCTTCGCTGCGCTGCATTTCCGTGTCGACGGAGGCCGCATCATAGCGATAGCGGCCCTGAGCATCGGACACAAGACTGGTGACGTAACGGCGTTCGGACAGAATGAGCTGCGCCTTTTCAATCGCGACGGGCTGAAGATCATTGTTCACGGCCAGCAGGCGCAGACTCCCGACCGTGTGCTGCGGGATGTAATCAAGATTGTTTGCGCCGCCTTCGGGCTTCCAGCCCAGGGCCAGCGCCTGCGGCGAGAACAGGGCGTTCAGGCTGCGGGTCACGGCGCGGCCGCCGGAAGGTTCAAAGCCCTCAATCTGCACCGTGCCGCGGAAGGTTCCGGGCAGGAGGCGTCCCAGCGGCAGGGGCAGAAGCGCCGCCCCCGAGGCATCCGTCGTGGCATCGCTCATGCGCAGGGACGCGCTTTCACCGTTGAAGGGCGAGGCATCATAGAAAGTATAGTCGCTGTATTCCTCAAAGCGGAACGTGCCTGCGGCGGTCTGGAAGGTCGCGCTGACGCGGTGTCCGGCGGCGGGTTGTCCGTAGAGGTTGTCCAGCCGGACGCCGGCCGCGGGCGTTTCGCCGCTGCCGGTGCGGAACCAGCCGCGCGGCACGGCGGGCGAGAAGTTCGCCTTGATGCTCAGGGTGTCGGGCTGGAACTCCTCCACGCGGACGGCGACATCGCCCAGAAATACCGGTCTGTCTCCGGCAAGGCGCACGGAAAGACGGTAGGGACCGGTAATCGCATCGGCCGGGCTGTCCCAGTCGAGCACGAAAAGACCGTCTCTGTCGGTTGTCAGGCTGCGGCGCAACACGGTTGCGGGGCGGGGATCCGTCAGTTCCACTTCCAGCGGCACGCCTTCCGGCAGAGGGGCGCCGTCGGCTCTGCGCAGGATGCAGCCGAAGTGCAGCCGCTCTCCGGGCCGGTAGATATCCCGTTGACTGAAAGCGGAGACAATCATGCCGTCAGGAGGCACATGCCGTCCCGCAACGGGAAAGTCGCTGTAATCGACGGTACGTGCGAAATCCCGGAGAGACAGCCAGGCCGTGTCCTGCCCGTCGGCGGACCGGGCCACAACGGCTGCGGGCAGGACGTCCCGCGGCAGCCCTTCGACCGGCGGCAGCTGCGCGCGTCCCTGCGCGTCGGTGACGCCCGTCACGAGGGGGACGCCGTTGCTCCCCAGCACCTGAATCTGCACGCCTTCGAGAGGCTGTCCCGTGCCGAGATGCTGGACAAAGACCGTCGCGGGATTGCCGTCGAACGTCTTTTTCACCGTCAGGCCGAGACTTGTGGCCAGCACAAGACGGTTTAGAAAGGCGCGCTGTTTTCCTTCGGCGTCGATGCCTTGGATTTGCAGGAAAAAGACGCCGGAAAGGGACGCGTCCTTCGCGTCCAGCAGCTGCGCCAGCTCCAGAGAGTGAAAAACGGCCTGCCCCGGCTTTTCGGGGGCGGGCAGAGGTACGACGCCCTCCGCGAGCGTACCCAGCTGTTCGGGACTCGTTCCCCACAATTCAAACTGCGAAGCGCTGGACGTATTCTGCGCCAGCAGTGCGAGGAAGGGATCGCGGACGCGGTACGTCCGCCACTCCAGACGGCTCAGCCCCACCGTGTACAGGTCCAGCTTCTTGTCGCCGCTCAGCGACAGAACATTTCCCGGCTGCAGCAGCGCCACCGTGGGTGAGAGATCTGGCGCGCGCAGAAGAAAACGGCGATCCTCGGCCAGCGTCAGGCCATTACCGGCCGTCAGGCCCTTTTGCACGTCAATCAGCAGAAAACGGCCGTTTTCCATTACCGGCAGGCGGAACAGCAGCCGGTCGCTTTCGTGATCGCCGTCTTCAAGAGGTTCCGGCGTGAGCGTTGTTCCCCGGGCTCTGTCTTCGGGGCTGATGGCGGGCATACCGGCCCAGTCCGTGTCGTTGCCCGCTCCCGTCTGCGCCCGTGCGGGCAGCTGCACCACGGAGAGGCGGCGCAGCAGTTCGGAAGGTCTGATGCGGAGACTGGTACGGATTTCCAGTTGGAGAACAGGGTTCAGATTCCTGTCGTGGGCGGCGGAGAGTTCCGCGGCGCGGATGTCGAGCAGATGTTTTTTGCCGGTGACGGCAAAACGGCTTTCCGTGGGTTTTTGCAGGCGGAGTACGCGCTTGTCGCCGTCGAGGCTGAAGGAGTACATGCCGTGCAGTGTGACGCGCCCCTGCACATTGTTTTCCGGCAGGGTGGCGACCGTGGCCGTGACCAGCGCCTCGTCGCGGCTTTCGTTCCAGATGACGCGGGGCTGATCAAAGCGCAGACCGCTGCCCGGAGAGGCCGAACCCACGCGCAGCGCGGTTTCCACCTGCGCCGTATCGGCGGGCCAGATAAAATACAGCGGCACGGAAACGGCATGCCGTCCCCCGGCGGCGGGGTCCGTCCAGAAGGTTTCCTTGCCGATACGCACGGCCTGCGGGCTGGTTGTGTACTGGAGTTTTGTCGCGCGCAGCCGCATGCCGGTCGGCAGGGGCAGATTGCCCAGCGATATCTCGTAGCGTGTGGCGGGTTTCAGGGATGTTTCGGGATGAAAGCGCAGGATGTGGGGAGCCTGCCAGCGCCAGACGCCCGGAACCGCGGGACGCATGCTGACCGTGTCCGCCGTGCGGCCGGTCATGCCCGGCATGGGGGCGGCGCAGCGTTCCAGCCAGTCCTTGCCGTAGGCGGCGCGGCATTGTTTTTCATCCAGACTGAAAACAATGCTGAAGCCCTCGTTCCAGACATCACTGTCCGGGGAACTGGGGGTTGCCAGACGGAAGGCGGTATCCGCCGCTCCGGCGGCGTTGCCCAGAGTCAAAAGCAGAGTAAGCGCCAGCACGAGCCGTAACAGCATGTCCTGCTCCTTGAATGGCCTGTGTCACAACAGGGCACGGAGGGGTTGGAGCGTTTTACCTTTGAAAAAGGCGGAACGCGAAGCGGCGGCACAGCGCCGCCCGGCCCGAAGTAAGCGGAAAAACGTATTTTCCCCGCGAAACGACAGGCCGTATGGTTTGAAACGCGCAGCGTTTCAAACTGAAAATGCTCTGAATGTTGGCGGGGAAAGAACGCCGCCGGGCAGGCGGCGCGTCTTTCCCCGCGGAATATGTCATCAGAACTCTTCGGGAAGTTGCAGCATTTCCTCGTAGGTGAAAACCGGACCGTCGAGGCACATGTAGTGGGAGCCGACCTTGCAGTGCCCGCACTTGCCTACGCCGCAGCGCATATGGGTTTCCAGCGACGTATAGATGTGCGCGGGGTGCATGCCCAGTTGCAGCAAGTCCCTGGAAACCAGCTTGATACGTCGCGGCGAAGCGCAGAGGATTGCGCGGGAATCGGCCCAGTCGAAGCCCAGTTCCGGCAGCAGATCGTTGATATAGCCCACATGGGCTGCGACGGCGTCGGTGGGCCGGGCAAGGGCGTAGCGCACGTCCACGCCGGGCACGGCGGCCCAGCGGCGCAGATCGTCCTTGTAGACGATGCCTTCGTAGCTGGTGGCGCTGGCGATAATGGCAATGCGGCCATAGCGTTCCCGTTCCTGCAACAGACGTACAATGATGGTACGCACGGGCGCAAGCCCCACGCCGGAACCGACGATGAGCACGTCGCGTCCCGTGAAGGAGCGGTAGGGAAAGCCCTTGCCGTAGGGACCGCGCAGACCGATGATGTCACCCGGTTTGAGGGCAGCGAGAGCGGACGTGACCTTGCCCACCTTCTTGACGCAAAACTCGAATTCTCCGCCGTGCTGATCCCCGAAGGGGATGGACAGGGCCACTTCGCCCACACCGAAGACCGTCACCATGAAGAACTGGCCGGAAAGGCGGAATGTCTCGGCCAGATGCTCGTCGGTGTAGCGTACCACGTAGCGGCGGATATCCGGCGTTTCGTCATTGATGGAAACGATGCGCGCGGGCTGAGGCGTGTAGAGCTGCGGATCGGCGCGTCGCGGCATGCGTTCGGAGATGAAGACCGGCGGCGTGCCGCCGTCATCGGGACAGTCAGCCGTGATGCGGGACACGATCTCGCGGATGTCGATATCCGCCGGACAGACGCCGATGCAGCGGCCGCAGCCCACACAGCCTTTTTTGCCGAAGCGGTCTTCGATGTAGACCAGCTTGTCCATAATGCGATGGCGCACGGCGCCGGCCTTGCTGCGGGGATTATGCCCGCCCGCGTTGCGGGTGAAGCCCGGAGCCTGACAGGAGTCCTTGACGCGTACGCGACGGCCCGACGTGGGCGAAAGCCGTTCCTCGTTGAACTGGAAGCAGGTACAGGTCGGACAGACGGCCGTGCAGCCGGTACAGGCGATGCAGGTGGGCGTCAGCTCATCCCAGAGCGGATGATGGAAACCGCGCAGCAGGGCGTTGCGCGCGTCGGACATGTCCGGCAGGGGCGGAAAGGCGGCGCGGCATTGTTCTTCCAGCATAAGCTGACGCGCTTTCAGATCGGCCGTGGGTACGGAGCGGAAAAAAGGCGCGCCCTGCGCGATCAGGGCTTCCCCTCTGGCTGTGGCGCATTCCACCCAGCAGGTGTCGCCGTCCGGGGTGAGCAGCAGATCGTAGCCGCTGCGGGCAAAGGGGCCGGTCTGCGTGGCGGCGCAGAAGCAGGTCCTGCCCGGCTGCGTGCAGTTGACGGCAACAACGGTCAGGGCTTCGCGGCGACGCGAATAATTGAGATCCGCGTATTCCCCCAGATAGAATTCATCCAGATAGGACAGCGCGGCCACATCGCAGGGACGGATACCAAACAGGACGGTCGGGCGGCCGTCTTCCGTACCCGGGCGGGCCTCGTAGGTGCGCTCGTTGCCGTTCCAGTGAAAGAGAACGTCCTGATAGCCGTTCAGAATATCCACGGCAGGCATGGAGAGATTGCCGTAGTCGAGACTGACGGGCATCAGAGGTTCATAGTCAGCCAGCCGGGCGGCGTCGCCTTCTTCCTTGCAGGGATAGAGTACGGCGGCGTTTTTGCGCCAGACCGTCAGCAGCGCCGGCAGATCGGCGGGATTCAGGGCATAGCATGCTGTCATGGGCTTATACCTTTTCAATGTTGACGGCGCAGATTTTGAACTCGGGGGTCTTGCTGACGGGGTCCCGTTCGGCAATGGTCAGCGCATTGATGGGAGCCTCGGCAAAATGCAGGGGCGCAAAGACCGTGCCCTGCGGCACCGTATCCGTGAGGTGAGCGCGGGCCGCAACGGAACCGCGGCGGCTGTTCAGGCGGATACGTGAACCTTCCCGCAGACCGAGTGCCTTTGCGTCGTCGGGGTGCATGTCGGCCACAAGATGCGGCATTTCCCGCTCCAGCATGGGACAGCGGCGCGTCATGGTGCCTGTCAGATAGTGGGAATGCCCCATGCCTGTATTCAGCAGCAGGGGATAGTCGGCATCGGGCAGCTCCGCCGGGGGAGTGTGGGCAAGACCGGCAAACAGGCCCTTGCCGCGCACGAAGTGATCCTTGTGCAGCATGGGCGTGCCGGGATGATCCTTGTCCGGGCAGGGCCAGCAGAGGCTTTCCCGATCCAGCCGGGTATGGCTCATGCCCCGCAGGGACGGCGTCAGGGCGCACATTTCGTCGAAGACGGCGGCCGGGGAATCCGGCGGCATGGCATAGCCCATACGGCAGGACAGATCCTGAATGATGCGGCTGTTGCTGCGTCCGGCCAGCGGAGGCAGAGCCTGTCGCACCCGCTGCACGCGCCGTTCGGAATTGGTGAACGTGCCGTCGCTTTCGGCAAACGAGGCTCCGGGCAGCGTCAGATGCGCCAGTTCCGTGGTGGGCGTGGGGAAGATGTCGATGCAAAGCAGAAATTCCGCCTTACCCAGCGCCGCCTTGACATGGCTGGCGTCCGGATCGCTGACCACGGGATTTTCCCCGAGAATGATCATGGCCTTGAGCGAGCCCCTGTGCAGGGCCTCCATCATTTCCAGCGAAGTCAGGCCCGGCGTCGTCGGCTGCGGGCGGTTCCATGCCCGGGCGAAGGTGGCGCGAACTTCGGGATCATCGACTTTCTGGTAGCCGGGATAATAGTCGGGAAGACCGCCCATGTCGCAGGAGCCCTGCACATTGTTCTGGCCGCGCAACGGATTGACGCCGGTGCCCGGCCGTCCGATCTGGCCGCACAGCATGGCCAGATCGGCCAGTACGCGCACATTGTTCACCCCGCAGCGATGCTGCGTGATGCCGAGACAATAAATAATGGACGAGGCCGCCGCGGTCGCATAGGCCTCGGCGGCGCGGAAAAGGAGATCCCGCGGCACGCCCGTGACGGATTCCGTGGCTTCCGGCGTCCAGGGCGCAATGGCCTCCAGCAGCGCCGGGAAGTTTTCCGTGCGCGCTTCGATGAAGTCCTGCTTGTGCCAGCCGGATTCATGGATAATGCGCATCAGGCCGTTGAACAGGGGCACATCCGTGCCGGGGCGCAGACGCAGATGGATGTCGGCCAGTTCCGCCAGCGTCGTACGCCGCGGATCAACCACAATGAGCCGGCCGCCCGTGCGCTTGCGCCGCATGAGCCGCATACCCACCATGGGGTGGGCCACCGTGGTGTTGGAGCCCACCACCAGCAGGCAGTCGCTGGCTTCGAGATCGTCAAAGGGATTGGTCATGGCGCCGCTGCCAAAGGAGGTGGCAAGACCTGCCACCGTGGGGCCGTGTCAGAGGCGGGCGCAATGATCAATATTATGTGTGCCGACGGCGCAGCGCGCAAATTTTTGCAGCAGATAATTTTCTTCGTTGGTGCAGCGCGCCGAAGTCAGGATGCCGATGCTGTCCGGGCCGTAGGTATCGCGGATGCGGCACAGTTCCCGGGCGGCATGATCCAGGGCGCTTTCCCAGTCCAGAGGGCGGCATTCCCGGCCTTCACGCAGCAGGGGCTGCGTCAGGCGGTCGGGATGCTGCACAAAGTCATGAACATTCCAGCCCTTGACGCACAGTCTGCCCTGATTGACCGGGGCGTCGGCCGTGGGAATGGTCCGCAAAATGCGTCCTTCGGCGGTTTCCAGCGTCAGGCCGCAGCCGCAACCGCAATAAGGGCATACGGTGGACGTATGGCGAATAGTCATCTTCATTCTCCAAAAGCATAAAAGGCGGGTCGTGCATGCCGACTTCTTCCCCACATAAGGGAAAGGCGGCGAGCCTGTAAAGCTGAAAAGCAACAGAGGGGCGAATATCCCCCGCCGGGGCTGTTAACGTTATCCGCAGTTTATTGGGGGGAGGGGAACCCCTTCTGCTCGCGCGAGAGGCCCAGCCTTTCCGCAGGAAAGGCGTTCCCGCAGTTCTTCCCCCAAGCCCCCCATTCTTTCTCCAGCGCACTTTTTCAAAGGGGGGACAGGCAATGCGACAGGCATCTTTCAATGAGCATGGCAGGTAATATTTATTAGAAACAGATTGAGATTTTGTGTCGGTAGGCCCTGGAGCATTTTTCAGTTTGAAACGCGTTGCGTTTCAAATCATACGGCCTGTCGTTTCGCGGAAAAAGCGCGGTTTTTCTGCTCAATTCGGGCCGAGGATAGCGCTGTGCCTTCCCTCGCGTTTGCCTTTTTCAAATAGAATGTTCTATCTGGCGGTCCATGCGAGGGCGACGGCCGCCACCAGCAGATAACGCCCCAGTTTTGCCGCCAGCGTGATGAGGAAAAAAGACGGAAAGGGTTCGCGCATGACGCCCGCCGCCAGCGTCAGGGGGTCGCCGATGACGGGGGCCCAGCTGAGCAGCAGGGTCCAGCGTCCGTAGCGGCGGTACCAGCGTTCCGCACGGGCCAGAGCAGCGGGAGAAACCGGAAACCAGCGCCGCTCCCGAAAGCGCGTGACGGCCCGGCCCAGCAGCCAGTTGAGGCTGGAACCCGCCGTATTGCCCAGCGTGGCCACAGTCAGCAGAAGCCAGACGGGCGCGGCGTTTTTTGTCAGCAGTCCGGCCAGCACCAGTTCCGACTGCGCGGGCAGCAGGGTCGCCGCCAGAAAGGACGTCAGGAAAAGGCCGCCGCAGGCCAGCAGCATGCCCGTCATGCCTTCTTCCCGTCATCCGGCGAATGCGGCGGCCTGTCGAACAGTCCGGGAGACAGCTCAAGGCGCGTGCAGGCGGCATAGGGCTGCGGAATCTCCAGAAGGCTGTCCAGCGGCAGGGCCAGCGCATGGGCCAGAATGACCCGGATGACGCCGCCGTGGGCGACCAGCAGCACGTTGTCCTCTTCGTTTTGCGGCAGAATGTCGCGCAGGGCGGGCAGGACGCGCCGGGCCAGCATGCGGAAGGATTCGCCGCCCTGCGGGCGGTAATCGGCCAGATGGCGGCCGCGTGCCGCATAGGCCCCGGGAAAGCGTTCTTCCACTTCCGCGGGCGTCAGCCCTTCCCATTGTCCGAGATGTATTTCCCGGAAGGCATCCAGCGGGATGACGGGCGTTTGCGGATGATGACGGCCGATGCTGCGGGCGCTTTCCCGGCAGCGTTGCAACGAAGAGCAGAAAATGGCTTTCAGGGGCGTTCGGGCCAGCTCTTCCGCCCAGAAGGCAATCTGCCGTTGCCCGCGCGGGCTCAGGGGCAGATCCCGCTGTCCCACAAAACGGCGTTGCGGATTGGGCGGCAGGGCCCCGTGACGCAGAAGGTAGAG
>CAMBWG010000035.1 GCA_945871415.1 uncultured Desulfovibrio sp. | reverse complement strand
CAAACCATACGGCCTGTCGTTTCGCGAAAAAAGCGCGGTTTTTCCGCTCACTTTGGGCCGGGCGGCGCTGCGCCGCCGCCTCGCGTTTCACCTTTTTCAAAGGTGAAACGCTCTAGCGCGAGACGGGTTCCCCCCTCCCCCCAACCCCCACCCCTTCCCCAGCGCGCGTTCTTCAAAAAGATGCAGTGGAAAAGGAGTAATCTTCATGGCGCTCTACACATCCAGCAATCCGTTCAGCCGGGCAATTTCCGCCTTTCAGCAGGCGTCCCAGACTATGGGAAGCCAGACAAAGGAAGGGCCGCGCACGGAGTATGAATCCTCCTTTTCTCCCGGCCAGATGCTCATGCAGGGCATCGGCATTGTCGGCGCGGGAAAGCAGCTCTACGGCATGGGGCAGGAAGCCGCCGGTTTTCTTGCCGGGCTCGGCGCGCCCGATGCCGCGGGCGCGGCTTCCGGCGCCGCCGCCGGAGCGGCTCCGGTTTCCGGTGGCGCGCAGGCCGCGCAGGCGGCTGATCTGGCCCTGCCCGCCGTACAGACGCAAAGCGGGGCCCAGGCCGCGGCCGGAAGCGCCGCTTCGGCCCTGCACATGGCCCCGCAGGAGGCCGCGAAACAGCTTGGCCCGACCTATACCGACACGCTCACGCGCCCTCTCGGCGAAAGCGCTTCCGGCGCTGCCGAAGGTTCGGCCGCCGGGGCGGGATCAGGATTTTCCCTTGCTCCGCTGGCGGGTTCCGTCGCCGGGGGCGTTCTCGGCACGCAGGGCGGTCAGGCGCTGGGACAGGCTATCGGCGGCACAACCGGCGGACAGGTGGGCAAGGTGGTCGGCGGCGCTGCGGGCGGCGCGCTTGGCAGCGCGGCGGCAACCTCCCTTGCTTCCGGTCTGGCCGGAGGAACCGCGGCTACGGCAGCCGGAGCGGCCGGCGGCGCGGCGGCCGGTTCCGTCATTCCCGGCGCGGGCACGCTCATCGGCGCGGGCGTCGGCGCTCTGACCTCGTTCTTCCTTTAGGGCCTGTTACACATTCGAGGAGCAAGCATGACACTCTACAAGCCCCTGAGCAGTCCCGCCCAGATGGCGCAATCCGCCATGAGCGCCGCCACGCAGGCGGCGGCAGCACAGACCAAACAGACCACAACGACCGTCAAAAAGGAAAGCAACGTCTGGGACGACATCTACAAGGGGGCCGTTTCCATCGCCGCCGTCGGCAGAGGAATAAACTCCCTCGTGGGCGCGGCGGACAGCGCCTGGAACATGTACAATGAACACAAACTGCGCAGCGCTTACGACGACGTGAGCAAAGCCTTCGGGGAAGGCGGCTTTGAAAGCATCCAGCGTAATCCGGATATGCAGGACTACTGGCACGCGCAGGCCGTGGGGCAGTTCGTCAAGGATCGCGCCAGTACGGAAAAGGGCCGTCTGGAAATGCTCAAGAGCATGGACGAGGTCGCAGACAAGCAGTATCAGGACTGGCGCATACAGGCCATGACTGTCAACAAGGCCTTTAAGTCCGGCGATATGCAGCAATTCGTTCCTCTTATGGAGCAACTTTCCGCTAAATCCCCTCTGCCCTACCGACTTGAAGGAACGCAGGACGGCAAGTTCAAGATACTGTTCCGCTCGGATCAGCATCAGGGATGGACGGAAACCGGTCGCCTCCTCACTCCGCAGGAAGCCATGAACGAGGTGAATACGGTCTTGCAGGGCGAGCAGTCCATATTGCGCGGTCTGGATGGAAAACTGCACCCCGTCAACCCTGCGTTCAATGCCGCAGCCGCCCGCTATTACTGGGGAACAGTCATGGGGAATGCCGAAAACAGGATCGATCCGAAAAAGCAGATCCCCCTGTACGATTCCAGCGGAAATATCGCAGGCATGGGCGTTATCCAGAACCCGGTTGACGATTACAGCGCCCAGCCCAGACTGCTGGTTTTTGACCGCCGGGGGCGGCAGGTCGGCATGTATGACGGCATGGATGGCGTCTTTCGGGCAGGCATGAGTCCCTACAAGCCGCAGAAGCAAAAAGGCGGCGGCAGCGGAAGTGGCGGCGGACGAGTGAACTCGGCCTCCGCAAATCTCATTCAGACGCTGGCCACAATCAAGGACGCCGATGGCAAGGACATAATCGATCCAGCCATTGCAAGCGCCCTGACGCACGCGGCGCAGCTGGGCATCCACCCCTATGATGCCAGGGTACGACTCGATCAGCAGACAGCGGCGGCCCTGCGCATAATCAAAGAGCGCAATCCCCATATGCCCGATGACGAAGCCGCGCGTCATGCCCGTTCCATCGCCGCGCAGAGCCTGCTGGGCTCCCCTGCCGCGCCGCAGCAGAAGACGGCAGCGACGGGGGATGACGCTGCTATGCCGCCACAGACGAACAGCAGTTCCAATCAAAATATGCATCAGGAAAATTCTGCCAGGACGTCACCCCATACCGGAAAAATTGTGCAATATCCCAAGAATGGCAGGTTGCAATGGGCGCGTATAGATGAAAATGGGAATCCTCACGACATCAGCGACGATGAAGCCCAAAAGCTCACCAGTCGCTACGATACCCCTCCGGTCAAGCGTCCTTCTCGTTTGCGTGCGGTAACACCAGCCGATGTCTGGGATGAGCTGAGCGATAAAGAAAAAAGTCTCTACAGAAAAACAGGCAAGCTGCCACCACGATACCAGCAGCGCACTTTTTGAAGCAAGCCAAGTTGAGGCAGCGCAAGACAACAAAAGCCGGACATTTCTCCGGCTTTTTTGACGGACCGCTCCCCCACTTTAGCCACATCTCACTACCTTCGTATAGATAAGTGGCGTCGGCTCTATTGTCACTGTAGTGCAGCAAGCTCTATAATCGCCCGGCAATCTTGCAATGCTCCAAGATTACGTCCACCATGATATGTTTCTCATACTCATCCAAAGGAACTCCTTTTTTCAGACTTTCGGCAATTCCCTGCAAAAAAGACGGATCACTGAAACCCGTTTGAGATGCCAGCACGTCAAGCGCGAAATCAAGCGTCTTTCCCTTTAATCGCTCTTCGGCCAGTATGCGCCGCTTCACATGACCGCATCTAGCGCTGTGGCTCTTTCGCATGCGCTCATCAGAGCTTTCAAGATTCTCAAATTCCAGATGGTTACATTCGTACATGACTTTCTCCTTTTCTGCCGACAGGAAGATTTTGACGATAAAGTAGCACGCTTTTCAGTCCTCAGAAAAGAGTCGTGGTGTCACCTGGCATATATACGCATCAAAGAAAAAAATTTTTGCTGTTCCTTCAGAATGTGGCCGGGGGGAGGATAACGTCTTTGGGGAAAGAAACTCGTATTCCTTGCACGGATACAAATAAAAAAATGCCGGGATGACGCGATCTATCATCCCGGCAGACCAAGCAATCTTTTAAATCAATCCCGCAGTATCCGACGCTTGTGTCAGTCCATTTCAAAAGTTCTGAATTCATCCCGTTCCGGATCATAGACTTCCACATCGACCCGACTACCCAACCTATCTATACCGACGACTTCGACATCTTTATATTTGCCATCGGCATAATCAAATATTTCGATCTCCTGACCGGAGCGTACCAAGTTTCCAGATTCTATTTCAACGAAGTTTCCAGATTCATAGTCAAATCCATCCCACGCCAGAGCATGAGCCGGAGACATCAAGAGACAACCGAATATTGCCAGAGCAATCTTCTTCATAGAGCCAACTCCTTTCTTGTTACGCGCCTTGCGCAGGCGTCGTCGAAGCCCGGCAGGTACATGACGGGCTTAACGTCCCGTCATTACAGACCACGCGCCCGTTATCGCACTCACCGGACATGCCGCCATGCCACGAGCAGCAGCCCCTCCCGGCCAGCAGCAGATCGTCAAGCACGGTCGCGTCGGCGTCGCCGCCGCACAGTCCCGCCCCGTCATCGGTTACCGGCGTTTCTTCAGCATGTTTCAATCCACAGTCGCCCCATCCGCCGACTGACTCCGCAGCCGAATGAACATGCCCCGCAGAACAGCAAAAGACAAGCAGCAGACAGGCTGCCGCGGCAAAAAAAGCGTTTTTCATGGGGACCTCCTCTTGCAGAGGCTATATAGAATATAAAATTATTACAATATGAAAATTTATAAAAATATCAGTTTTTCCGCGCCTAGCACAAAAGCCGGAAAAGAGGAAGTCTTCCGGCGCATTTTTTCTTCATGCAATACTTGAAGAAAAAACTCGTCGGAGAGAGCCATGGCACGAAACAGCGACATGCCCGTTTTGCAGGGATTTTCGGCATTGCCGGAAATCACGCCGGAAGCGGTTGAGCGTTACATGACGGCCAACGGGATTCCGCGCGATCCTGTCAGTCAGGCTGTTCAGGACTACAACCGCGCCAATCCCGACAGCCCCATCACGGCGCAGGACATTCTGGACAAGGACAGAAGCGGCCTGTTCGGCCATGCCCGTCTGCTGGGAGAAGGCATTTTTGACGCCGTTACGGATCAGCTCCCGGAAGATATGGCGCGTATTGTGCGCGGCGGCGATATTTCTCCCGATCAGCGGGGAACGACCGACGAGATTATTGCGCGGCAGCAGCGGGACAGCGCCAGACGTATCCCCTCCCTGCAGGAAGCGCAGGGGGACATGCTGGCAAAATCCCTCTACCAGGGGCCGCGTTCCGTTGCCACCAGCATGGCTACCGGCATAGGCGGCATGGCGCTGGGCGGCGCGGCAGGCACGGCGGTTCCCGGAGTGGGCACGGCGCTGGGAGGCATGGTCGGCGCCGGTGCGCTCAGCGGCGCGGCCTTCTATCGCATGGCCAAAGACCAGTTTGTGGAAGAGGTGCAGCGTTCCCACATGGCGCGTCTTGGCCGCCCGCTGTCCCAGGAGGAGGCCGAACGGCTGAACGCGGCCATCGACGACGAGGCCACGCGCTTCGGTCTGTGGGAGGCAGGTCCCGAAGCCGTAAGTCAGTTTTTCACGGCCGGTCTGCTGGGCGGCGCGGGGGGCAAAATCCTGAAAGGAATCGGCCTCGGTTCGGTAGGCGAAGCGATTGGCAAAAGGGCAATCACGCGCATTCCCGCCAAGCTGGGCGCGGAGGTCGGCGAGGAAGAAGTTACCGAAGGCATTACCTTCATGGGACAGGAAGGCATACGGCAGGACATGGGCCTGCGTCCGGACGCGCCCACTGTCAGCGAATTTATAAAAGAACAGGCCGGGCCGGTTGCCGTGGGCGCTCTGCTGCAAATGGGCGGCATGCGCGGCGCGCAATACCTCAAGGACCGCTATACAGCCCGCCGTCAGGCCAGAGAGCTGGAACGGCAGCTTGCCGCCGCAGAATCCGCAGCTTCCGAAGGCACTCCCCCCGTGTCGCCGCAGACGCCGACCGTCGCTCCGGAAAGCCAGGAAACTTACGAACGCAATGCGGCCGTAAAAGACGACCTTGCAGCGTCGCCGGAAGCCACAACGGCCGCGCCGGGCTTGCAGCCTTCGCTGGACAGTGGCGAGCATATTGATTTGCTGCGCGACTCTCCCGCGCCCGAAAACGGCCCGTCGCCCTCCCTGCCGTCAACGGCGGGCATGGCTGCCGGCATCGGCGGTCTTGATCCTCTGCGCGCCTCCTCCGCTGCCGACACCTTGCAGGAAACACCGCTCGCGGCGCACGGGACCCCGGAAATCCCCGCTCCCCCCGCGCCGCTGCCGCCGTTGCCGGGCGTTGCCTCCGGGATTGGCGGACTTCCGTTCAGCCCGGCGCAGCCCGCGCCGCGCCCGCCCGCACAAATTCCCACCCTGCCCACGCAGGCGCAGCTCACCCGCACACAGGAAAAGCCGCGCGCGGACACCACGGCCGCAGCGGAGCAGCTCGGCATACCGGGGCCGGAGGCTGTGCCGCAAGAAGCGCAGCAGGCGACGCTTCCCCCCGCCATGCCGCAACAGGCGTTGCCCCACGAGGCGCAAGCGCCGACCGTTCCCTCTCCCCTGCCCGCTCCCGCCATGCAGCCGACGCCCCTTCCTGAAAGCCCGCAGGCAGCGCCGCAACAGCCGGATTCTCTGCCAACGTCCGCGCGGCAGCCGGAGACAAGCCCCGTCCTGCCTCCGGCGGAACCTGTCGTCATACCGCCGGAGCTTGCCGGTCTTTCCCGTAAGGAGCTGATTCGCCGTCTGCCGCGACAGCTTCGCGGCAAGGCCGATTTTATGGGAACAGAGGAAATGCGCTCTCTGCTGGCGCGTCGTCTTGCCCGCACGCAGGCAACAGGCCCGGAACGGGCGGGAGCGCAGCCGGATAGCGCAGAGGAAAAAACGCCGCTCACCTACGGCGGGAAGCCGCTTTCGCATCCGCCCATAGGCGACGCCAGACGAGAGAATACCGCGGACGCCGTTCTTGCCGGAGCCGCGGAACGGGCAAAGGCGGAAGGCCGTCAGGAGATGCTGGCCGCCGTGGAGGACATGCAGCGGGAAAGGAAAAGCGTCGGCGTCACGCATGACGCGCTCTGGCAGCGCATAACCGACGAGATGCTGCCGTATGCCAGCGAAGCCGGGCAGGAAGAAGCGGCGCGAACCGGAGCCGCCCCGGCGCAGGACAGGGAAAGCAAGAAGCAGGACGCGCCGGAAGCCGTCTTTCGGGTAACATCGGATGCAGACCGGCCCGTGGAGAAGACTCCCGACGCGGAAGAAAGCGTAAGCCCGGATTCTCTGAAAGGCAAGACAGCCGACGCGCCCGGCGCGGAAAGACCGGAGGACGGCATCAGTTCCTCCGGGCAGTCTCCCGAAAGCGAACAGAAGGCAGGGCGCCCGCAGATTCGCATCAGAAATCTGGTTTCCGGCAAGGAAGAGTATCTCGATATTGCGGAGAGTCCCCGGCGGAACACGGACGACGAAGCCGCGCGGCGGACGGATACGGATCGGGGCGCGGCGGCTTCTCCCGCCGGAGCCTTCGGCACGATTGACGCCCCGGACACGGTGGCGCTGGCCGCTCATTTTTCGGAAGCCTTTCTCTCCGGGAAAAAGTTTGGCGCCATTATCGAGGCGCGCAGGGAGGCCGGTTCCCTGCTGGGCGGAACCGTGCGCCCGGCAACAGAGGCGGCCAAGGCCGTTGACGAGGCCGTCGAGCTGGGCGTGACGCTGGCGGCGCGCAGGACGGTTGCCGCAATGCGGGAGCGTCATGCGGGCGACACCGATATTTACCGGGCGCTTGTGGACCTGTATCAGCGCCAGCCGCGGCTGAACGTGCGCACCAGCACCAGCATTGCCCAGCAGGCCTACAGCACGCCCGCGCCCATTGCCTTTCTTGCGTCGCGGCTGGCGGGCATAGACAGCGGGACGCGCGTTTTCGAGCCCACGGCGGGCAACGGCATGCTGCTGCTGGAAGCCTCGCCGGACAGGGCCGCGGTCAATGAGCTGAATCCCGACAGAGCCTCGCGCCTGCGGTCGCAGGGCTTTGAGGTCACGGAACGGGACGCCGTGGATTTTCGACCGGAAGACCCGGTTGACGTGGTCATCGCCAATCCGCCCTTTGGCCGCGTGAAGGACGCCGGCCGGCAGACCAGAGAATTTTCCGTCAACGGACTGACCACGAAGGAGCTTGACCACGCCATTGCGGCCCGCGCGCTGGAATCGCTGAAACAGGGCGGGCGCGCCGTCCTGATTATCGGGGGGAAACAGGGGAACGACGCCAGCCGGAGCAAAAAGTATCGCGCCGCTGATCAGGTGCGCTTCTGGGGCTGGCTGTTTGAACGCTACCGGGTGTTGGAGCATTTCTGCGTCGATGGTAAACTCTACGAACGGCAGGGCGCGGGCTATCCCATCGACGTCATCGTGCTGGAGAACAGCGGCACGTCCGCCGGACGTCCGTTCCCCGGCGCGGCCCTGCCGCGCGTCTACACATCCTTCAACGCCCTTGAGGAGGTTCTGCATGGGCAAGTGGTGGATACCGCCGAGCGAAAGTCTGGCAGTGACGGTACAGATACCGGACGAACGGGAGACGGCGCAAATCAGCAGCGAGGACGATCTGATCGACCTGCTGACGCTGCAGGTTCAGAGGCTGATAGAGGAAGCGTACGATCCGGAGGAAACGCTGGGGCAGATGGTGCGCGATCTGGAGAACGCCTCGATTCTGGGGTACGGAACGACCGACCTGCAACGGCTGGCGGAAGCCGACTACAGGGAAGTGAGCGCCCTGCTCCAGAATCCGGAAATGACGTATCTGCTGATGCAGAAGGCGGGCGTACCGGAGGGGAAAGACAGGCTGACGTGGCCGCAGACAGCCAACGCGGAAACGCCGGAAAACGGGGCGGACGAGATGACGCTGGAAGACTGGGTCAGCACCGTGACGGCGGGGATGTACGTTCCGAGCTGGGAGTAACGCCCCCGCAGCAAAGCGACGACAGGCCCCGGACGGCGGACAGGCCGAAATCCACCGTCTTTCAGGTGGCGTATGAGCCTGCAAGCGCCATGCAGGGCATGGGGACGCTTGTTCCCCGGAACATGGCCACCGCCGCCCGGCAGGCCATGACGGCCCTTGAAAAGCGCCACGGCTCCATCGACCGCTATGTGGCCGGGCAGCTCGGCTACCCGGAAAAGGACCTCGGCAAGTATTTTGCCGCCGAGCAGGTGGACGCCCTGGGCATGGCCATCAGCAATATTGCCGACGGATCGGGCTTTATCATCGGCGACCAGACAGGCATCGGCAAGGGGCGCGTCAATGCCGGCATCATCCGCTGGGCAAAGCGGCAGGGCTACATCCCCGTCTTTGTCACCATGAAGCCCGATCTCTATGCCGACATGGTGCGCGACCTTGCGGACATCGGCATGGAGGGCTTCAATCCCCTGCCGACCAACGCGGACCTCTCCGGCGACAAGGCCATTCTTCTTCCCGACGGCAGGACGCTCAGAACCAAAACGGCAAAGGCGCACGAGAAGGTTCTGGCCGATGTGATGAAAAACGGCATGGGCGCGTATGACGCCGTGTTTACGACCTACGATCAGCTCAACCCCGTCAAGGGGCAGGACACGTTCCGGCGTCAGTTCATGATAAACATCGCGCCCAACGCCGTTTTCATCCTGGACGAATCTCACAACGCGGGCGGACAGGCCAATGTCCGCAAAAAAGCCGACGCCGCCGACGACCGCGCCCAGTTCGTGCGCAAGATGCTGCAGGCCTCGCATCAGGGGGCGTTCTACTCCTCCGCCACCTATGCCAAGCGGCCGGACGTCATGAGTCTGTATTTCAAGACGGATATGCAGTATGCCGCCGACGATATGGGCAAGCTGGCCGAGGCCATCGAACGTGGCGGCATCCCCATGCAGCAGGCCGTGGCCGCGGAACTGACGGAAACGGGCCAGTATCTGCGCCGGGAACGCTCCTTTGAAGGGGCCGAGGTGCAGACCTCGACAGTCCCCATCGACAAGGCGCGCGCGGAAAAGACAGCCGAAATCATGCGCGCCATCATGGCCTTTGACGCCGTGAAGGAAGCCGCCATTGAGAGGGCGGACAAGGAGGCCGCCAGGCGGGGCGGTTCCGTCGGCGACAACAAGAGCACGGGCAAGGGGGGCGCTTCCAGCACTAACTTTACGGCGGTCATGCACAACGTCATTGCCCAGAGCCTTCTGGCGCAGAAGGTGGACGCCGTTGTCGAGGCCGCGGCCGGGGACGTTGCCAGAGGGGAAAAGGTCGTTATTGCCCTGTCCAACACCATGGGCAGCATGATCCGGGAATTTGCGGAGCAGAACGGCATTGCCGCAGGCTCCCCCATCAACTTTACCTTCAACGACATGTTCATCCGCTATCTGGAAAAATCGCGGATGATCTCCATCAGGGAAGCCGGGAAAAAAGAAGCCACGGAAAAACGCCGCCTCACGGACGAAGAGCTGGGGCCGGACGGCGTGCGGGCCTACAATCAGGCTCTGGCCGTCATCAACAAATCCGACTTCGGCGGCCTGCCGGTATCCGTCATCGACAGGATGCTGGCCGAATTTGAGGCCAGAGGCATCAGGGCGGACGAGATCACCGGTCGCACCGAACGCATAGACTATACGACGGACGCGCCGACCTATGCCAAACGCACGACCGGCCCTTCCGACCGTATCCGCGTGGTGGACGCCTTCAATGCCGGAAAGCTGGACGTGGTCATTCTCAATCAGGCGGGCAGCACGGGCATCAGCCTGCACGCATCGGAACGCTTCAAGGATCAGCGCCGACGCAACATGATCATCGCGCAGGCGGAATCCAACATCGACGTCTTCATGCAGACGCTGGGGCGCGTCTTTCGCACCGGGCAGGTCGTGCCGCCCACCTATCAGCTCATCATGTCCGACCTTCCGGCGGAAAAGCGCCCCGCCGCCGTGCTGGCAAAGAAGATGGCCAGCCTGAACGCCAATACGACGGCGTCAAAGGATTCCGACGCCTCGTTCAAAAATATCCCCGACTTCCTCAACAAATACGGCGACAAGGTCGCCGCGCAGGTCATGGCCGACAATCCCGCACTGGCCCTGAAACTCGGCTCGCCTGTGGGAGAAAGCAGCGAAGACGCCATGCGCAAGGTGACGGGGCGCATTCCTCTGCTGCCGGTCAAAGAGCAGGAAAAACTCTATGCCCTGCTGGAATCCGAGTACAAAGACTATATCGCCCAGCTTGAGGCGCTGGGCGGAAGCGGCCATGAGGCCCGGAGCCTGCCGCTGGACGCCAGACTGACGGCATCCGAGGAGATCGTTCCGGCCAGAGACGTCGGCAAGAAGACGCCCTTTGCCGACGCCGCCGTGCTCGGAACGTATGACGTGAAGAAGCTGGGCAAGCCCTGGCCTGCCGCAAAGGTTCGGGAGATGGTGAGCGCCGCGGAAGCGCCGGACATGGACGGCCTGCGCAAAGAGGCCGAGGCCTGGCACAGGAAAAAGGCCGGGGAAATGAGCGCCGAGGCGGCCGAAAAGCAGCTGGAGCGCCTGAACGCCGCCTATGCCGTCATCTCCGACGCCGCGCGGATGCAGCCCGGAACGCCCGTGACCATCAGCGGCAACAATACGATGACGGAAGGGATTCTGCTCAGGCTCTACCGCAAGGGGAGCGCAGACAATCCTCTGGCCCTCAGCGCCTGGAAACTGGACATCGCCCTGCCCGACGCCTCCCGTCGAATCACTATTCCGCTGTCACAGACCATACGGAAGGAAGATTCCTTTACCGTCAGCGAATCGAGCCGCAATCCCGAAACGCTGTACGCCCTGTTCGACTCCGGCCAGAAGGAAAGCCGGGAGAAGGTTCACATCATCACGGGCAACATCCTTGCCGCCTTCCAGAAAATCAACGGCAAGGGGAACGTCATCACCTTTCAGGATCATGAAGGACGCACGATTCCGGGCATCCTGCTTCCGCGGGACACCGATCCCCGGAAACTCATCGAAGGCATGGACGTTTCCCTTTCCCCGGACGCGGCCATGCGCTTTCTGAAGGAGCTTCCGGGAAGCGCCGTCATCAAGTCCGCCGACAAGCTGTTTTCCATCAGCTTCAACGGCAGGCATTACAGCGTTTATGTGCCGTCATCCAAGGCAAAGGGCGCGCAGTTCTTCCTGAACGGGGCTGTTCTGCAAGCCGCCGGAAAGGATTTCGTCAAAGCCGGGCAAAACATGGCGCT
>CAMBWG010000034.1 GCA_945871415.1 uncultured Desulfovibrio sp. | reverse complement strand
GGCACCCGCGGCGGCCCCACGCGCCGCTGGAGACGGGCCTCCACCCGGCGATAAATACCTTTGAACAGCATCCCCACAGCCAGCGCAAACACGCCCCCCGGGAAAATGCACATATGCACAACGGCAAGCAGAATATCGCTCATGCCGATTTTCCTCCTCGTTCTCTGCCGATCCGGGAAGGGCTCGTCTCCTCGGCCCCCTCGCCGGAAAAGTCGTTTCCCGGCTGCGGGGAGCCGCTGCGCGCGGCCCCCGCGCTTCCCGAATCATCTTGCTGTTGAACCGTCCCGAGCAAAGCCCCTACCGTTCGTCGCGTTCAGGCGCCGGAAGACGCCGCTGCTCATTACCGGGGAAAAAGCGCATCACGCGCTCCAGCCCGGCATACATACCGGCGGGATTCATACGGCTGCTTGCCGTCTGCGGCGGCAGACCGCACATATGCACGTCAATTTCACGCAGGCGCACAAAGCGCTTGAGGAACCAGCAGCCGCCCGCGAAAGCCAGCGCCATCATAACGAACACGGCCGTCGCGTTCCACGCGCCCACGCCGCTCAGCACGCCGGACAGGCCCACGTCCAGCGTGGGGGCGCCGTATTCGGCCAGTACGGCATTGATGGGCGACAGCGCCAGGCCGGGGAACACGCCCGTCAGCACGCAGCCCACGGCCAGCACGAACATGGGCAGCCGCATGGCAAAGGGAGCTTCCTTCACATCATCCAGATGCTCGCCCGGCTGACCGAGGAAGGCCGCGTGCAGGAACTTGGCCACATAGGCCAGCGTCAGCACGCTGCCCACCAGCGAGAGCAGGGCCAGCACAGGCTGCCCGGCCTGCATGAGCGCATGATAAATGAGCCACTTGGAGGTGAAGCCGCTGGTCGGCGGCACACCGACCACGGACAGACCGGCAATGGCGAACATGCACAGCGTAAAAGGCATCTTGCGGCCGATGCCGCCGAGGTCGTCCAGACTGTCCTTGTGCGTGGCAAACATGACCGCGCCGCAGACAAGGAAGAGCAGGTCCTTGAAGAACACATGGTTGACAAGATGCAGCATGCCGCCCGCGTAGCCGAGCACGCCGCCCGCCGCCACGGCCAGCACCATATAGCCGATCTGGCTTACGGTGGAGTAGATGAAGACCAGCTTCACATTGCTGACAAGCAGCGCCTGAATGGCGGCCATGACGATGGTGATGCCGCCAATCCACATGACCACGTTCGTAATGAGCGATATTTCTTCCAGCCCCAGCACCCGGGCCAGAGCCAGACCGCCGCCGATGAGCATGAAGAGCTTTATCAGGCCGATGACGGCGCTCTTCAGCAGGACGGACGATATATACCCCGACACGGGCGTAGGCGCGAGCGCCGGATGCATCTGCCAGTCAATGCGGAACGGCAGCTGAGCGGCCTTCATGACAAAGCCCACGGCCAGCAGCGCCATACCGACCCACGCGGCCCACGGCGGCAGCACGGCCAGCAGTCCGTCGGGACGCAGCGCGGCGACGGCGGACAGAGGAGCCGCCGGGCCGATGACGCAGACGCCCACAAAGATGAAGCCCGCGCCCAGCACATTGAAGAAGAAGTACTTGAAGGCTTCGCGCAGACTGTCCCGATCGCCCTCATGAGCAATGGCCAGATAGAGCGTCCACGAGCTCATGATTTCCCAGAACAGGAAGAAGCTGAACAGGTAGGTACTGGAGACCATACCAATCAGGCCGCCGCACATGGCCGTAAAGGCGGCATAGAAGCGCCACTGCGTATGGCTGTGGCTCATATAGCCCAGAGCGTAAATCATGTTGAGCGCGCCCACCAGCGGCACGATCAGCGCGAAGCAGTACGACAGCGTATCCAGATGCGTGCCCTCAAGCGCCACCAGCAGGGCCGTCACCAGCAGCACAAGCACGCTGGCCAGACCGGCCTTCACCGGGGACTTACGGAAGAATACGGGCAGCAGCGCGCCGAACACCGGCACGATGACGTAGCATTCCCACGGCACCATCACGGACTGGAAGACAAGGAGTTCGCCGCCCAGCGTTTTGAAGCAGGCCGAAGCCACGGGCGCCACCAGCAGCAGCGGCAGCTGCGGCGCAAGACCGGTCATCAGGCACAGGAAGGCCAGCAGCCCCAGCGCAATCCGCATGCTGCCGGAAACTTCGCGAACCTCCGGCAGATGCGCGGGACGCTCCTCGAAGACCAGCGTTTTCAGAATACGCGTATAGTAGACGACGCCCACCAGCGAGCCGGCGAAAATCAGCGCGCCGAGCCAGATGTGATCCGCCTGCACGGCGGCCTGAATCATCAGATATTTGCTGAAGAAGGCCCCGAAAGGCGGCAGGCCCATGATGGAGACAAGGCCCACGGCCATGCAGGAGACCGTCCACGGCATCTGCCGCCCGAGGCCGCGCATGTCCTGAAGGCTGCGGCTCCCGGTGCGCAGGATGAGCGCGCCGGCGCCGAGGAAGAGCAGGTCCTTCATGATGGCGTGATTGAGCGTATGCGCCAGACCCGCGGTGGCGGCCAGCCAGGTGCCCATACCCAGCACCAGCGCCATTTCGCCAATCTGCCCCAGCGTCGAATAAGCAAGCATGCGCTTGATGTCGTCCTGACGCAGGGCCATGACTTCGCCGAAAATCAGCGTGGCCGCGCCCAGCAGGGTCAGCCAGCCGCCGAACCAGTTCAGACCGAAGGAAGAGGCAATGCTTCCCTCGATGGCTTCCGTCACGCTGCCGGCCTGACCGTAGATGATCAGGATGATGCCGAAAATCCCCATCTTGGTGATGACGCCGGAAAGCGGACCGGACACCGACGAAGGCGCGGCCGGGTGCGCATCGGGCAGCCAGGAATGGAAGGGAACAAGACCGGCCTTGACGGCGAAGCCGACAAAGCAGAGCAGTATGGCGGCCTGCGCGGCCCAGACGCTCAGCTGCGGCGCGGTATAGGGAACGGCCGCCAGCAGAGAGCTCCCCCCGCCCAGCAGCATGAGGCCGGGCAGCATGAGACAGGCGCCGCCCGCGCACATGATATAATACTTGAAGCCCGCATCATGCGCGGTACGGTTATTTTCATGCACGACGAGGAAATAGGAGGCAAAGGTCATCAGCTCCCAGTAGCCGTGCAGCGCGCCCATGTCCGCCGTGGACACGATACCCGCCAGCGAAGCGAAGGTCAGGAGCAGGAAGAACCAGTACCAGCCCTTGCGCTCGGCGTGCGCCATATAGCCCACGGAGTAAATGGCGACGACCAGCGTCACCAGAGAAATGATGACGAGGAAGAGTTCCGCAGCCGCCACGGGATGCGGTTCGTTGATGACGGAGGAGAAGGCCAGCAGAGCGGCGACACAGCCCAGGAACTCCGCGCCCCGCACCTTGAACCAGAAAGCCAGCCCCACGACGAAAGCGCCGCAATAGAGCATCCAGAAAGCGGGATGCACAGGCGCATGCGGGGCGGCGTACCCGGCGAACGATGCGGCCATGTCGAGCATGGGACCGCGCAGCAGGCCCATGCCCGCCACAAGCACGGCCAGCAGCACGGCCAGGAAGCCCGCCCGGGTATTGCCGTCGCCGTCGCGATCCGCAGCCCCCAGAGGCGCGGGCTCAAACCAGACGACACGCAGTACCTGTACATGCAGGGCAATAAAAACGGTGGCGCATACAGCTTCGATAAGCAGCACCACCAGAGGACTGGCCGAACCGAACGGCAGCGCCGCCGCCAGCACGCCCTGCGTGATGCAGGCGCGCGCCTCCGGCATCAGAAAGGGCGTGCCGCCCACCGCCGCCATCAGGCCGAAAACAAAAAGCAACGCGGGTTTGCGGCAGGTACTGCCCGCACCGCGAAGGGCCTCCACGCTCACATCGCCGCGAGCCTGCGCCAGCACCCCCAGAGCCCGCAGGGCCAGCAAACGGGAAACCGCCTGAAACAGCAGAAACAGCCAGACCCCGGCAAAGGCCGGTCCATTGGCTGCGCCGAGAGCGATGCAGAGCAGGCCCGCGTCATGCAGCGCGCCCCAGTAAATCAGGCGTCTTGCATCATGCCGCTGCCGCACGGCAAGCCAGGTGCCCGCCAGCAGAAAAAAAAGCCCCGGCAGGTACAGAAAGGCCGCACCCGCAGTCAAAGAAGGATCAAACATACGCGCCCCTGAGCAGTTGGATTTCACAACGCGCAGGCCACCTCCGGGCGCTCTTTTCCCGGCGTGCCCTGCGGGCATTTCCTCCCGCTTTCGCCCGCGCGGCGGCCTACCGTGCCCCTCGCGGCAACCGCAATAACGCAAACCTTCCTTGCGATTTCGCAATCCCGCAAAAAAAGTTTAACGAAAAATGACGGTTGCAAACAATAGCGAAAACTTTGCTGTCCAGACTAGCGCAATTCATGTTCCGGCGCAACATAAGGCAGGCAACAGCGGCTTGAGAAAATGCGATCCGCCCGGCATACAGGGACCGCGCCGCAGCCGGCGCCCCGCCCTGCTGCGACTACTCTTCCCGTAATTCCCGGGTCATGAGACGATAAACCTCATCCGCCGGCGAATGCCCTTCGCGCACAATGGCGCGCACAGCCGCGGCTATGGGCGCGTCCACCCCCAGACGCTGCGCCAGCATGCAGGCGGCGTCCGCCGTAGCCACGCCCTCGGCCACCATGCCCAGCCCTTCCGTAATCTCCGCCAGCGTTTCCCCGCGGCCAAGCCGCAGACCCACCTGTCGGTTGCGGGAAAGATCCCCCGTGCAGGTCAGGGTCAGATCGCCCAGGCCGGAAAGGCCCATGAAGGTGGAGGGACGAGCCCCGCAGGCTTCGCCAATCCGGCTTATCTCCGCCAGCCCGCGCGCAATCAGCGCCGCGCGGCTGTTGTGACCGAAGCCCAGACCGTCACACATGCCCGCGGCAATGGCGATAACATTCTTGAGCGCCCCTCCCAGCTCCACTCCGATGACATCCGTGCTGCTGTAGCAACGAAAGCTCGGGCCGGAAAAGGCATCCCGCAGCCTCGCCCCCAGCGCCTCGTCGGCGCAGGCCCGCACCACCGCCGTAGGTAGGCCCCGCAGGACCTCGTCGGCAAAAGACGGCCCGGACAGGACGGCATAGCGGGCGCTCTCCCCTGCGATTTCCGCCACCATCCGGCCCGGCGACGCCAGTGTGCCCACTTCCAGCCCCTTGGAAGCATCAATGAAGATCGGCTCAGCGCAAAAATGCTCTCTGTGCGCCGTCAGCCAGCCGCGCAGCTGCTGGCACGGCACGGCCAGCACCACCCGCGGCGCTTCCAGCACGGCGGGGTCCGCTGTCGCCGTCAGAGCCGGATGCAGCCGATACGACGAGACATAGCGCGGATTGCGGTGCTCTTTGTTGATGGTCTGCGCCACAGCGCCATCCCGAAGCCAGAGTGCCGTCTTCAGGCCGCACGCCGCCAGATGATGCGCCAGCGCCGTCCCCCAGCTGCCGCCTCCGGCAACGCAGATATCGGGCAAGGAATGCTGCATGATGTAGTCCCTCAAAAAAATATGCGAAAGTTGAACCGGTCCGGCTCCGGAGCGTTTCACCTTTGAAAAGGAGAAACGCGAGGCCGATCCCCCGCCGACGAGGCTACCCGCCGAACGTGCGGAGCCAGTCGGCGCAGATCTGCTCCAGCGCCGCATCGTTCCACGCGGCGGCCTGTGCCCGGCGGGCGCGTACCCGGCGGGCGCATTCGCGCAACGCGGCCGGATCCGGCCGCAGGGAGGCGGCAAGGGCCGCGGCCCGTTCCCGCTGTCCGGCCCCCTGGGCGGCGCGCAGCAGCAGCCGGATCATTTCCGGCAGGGGGAGAAGCCGCACGGCCAGTTCAGCGGCATCGAGAGCTTCCTGCCAGGCCCCGCGCTCAGCCAGCAGCCGCCCCAGCAGCAAATGCCCTCCCAGCCAGAGCGGTTCCTCATTCAGGGCCTCCCGTATATCCTGAACCGCGGCTGTTCTGCCGTTCCAGTACGCCGTCCGAGCCTGTTCGCGCGCCTGCGGCAGAACGGCACAGCTCACGCCCTGCGCATTGAGGCGTGTTTCGTACCCGTCCAGCGCCACCTGACAATGAAAGTCAGGACGGACGGACTCCCCCCAGCGTTGCCCGAACAGGGTGGCGTTGGCCGCAGTACGGTCATGCCGCCCCGGCGTCCTGCTCTCGGCATGAAACACCACGGATGCGGGTATCACAGCCAGCGAAAGTCCCCGCTGCCGCAGGGCAAAACACAGCTCAAGATCCTCATAACCGTTGGCGTAGTCCTCACAAAAACCGCCCGCAGCCTCAAAGTCAGAACGCCGCAGCAGCAGAGCGGCCCCGGTAATGGCCTGCAGGGGGTGCTGCCGCCGCACGGCGGGATGATCGCCGGGGAAATCCGCATGGAGATGCCGGACCCCCCCCAGCGGCGTAAAGCTGACGCCGCAGTGCTGCGTCCGCCCGTCGGGATACAGCAGCAGAGGGCCCACGGCCCCGACCCCCGGCACGGCCAGAGCCTTTTCCAGAGGCGGCAGCCAGCCGGACGACACCTGCGTGTCATTATTAAGGAACAGCAGGGCATCGCCGTCAGCGGCGCGGACTCCGGCATTGCAGCCCGCGGCAAAACCCAGATTTTCCGGCAGGCGGACCCGGCGGAAGCGCTCCCCGAACAGCTTCCGGCCGAGCGGCTCCAGCTCCGGAACGGTGGCGTCCGTGGAGCCGTTGTCCACAACGACGACCTGCACGCCCGCATCATGCCGGGCCAGCGAATGCAGACAGGACGCCGTTGTTTCCCAGAGATTCCAGGCGGGAATAATAATGGAAGTACGCATACGAACAGAAATGGAATGAGGTCTTCGACAGCGGACAGACATCCCCTTGCTCAGTTTGAAACGCGATGCATTGCAAACCATACGATCTGTCGTGTCGCGGAAAAATCGCGGTTTTTACGCTCACTTTGGGCCGGGCGGCGCTGTGCCGCCGCCTCGCGTTTCACCTTTTTCAAAGTTGAAACGCTCTAAAGCCAGAATGTTTCCCGCAGGACGCGCTGCCTGTAGGTATCGCCCACGGCCATGAAGGCAAAAATGATATTGGGAAGATACAGATACAAAAGGCCTATTTCCCCGTTCAGCTTCCAGACAGCCAGCACATAGGCGGCCCAGAGCACAGCCAGCGTCAAGCCCTTGCGCCAGACCCCGTAAATGAAGTAACCAATCCAGCCCGCAAGCAGCACCGGCAGGGAGACAACGGCCAGACGTTCCTGCCAGGTGAAATCCGTTGTATTGACAAAGCCTCCGGCGCTCAAAGCATCCCGCTCAAGAATGAGGCGGTACACGGCCTTCTTGCTTTCGGGCACATCCAGCGCTTCGATACGCTCCGCGGGCGAAAGAGCGGGCGTCCGCTCTCCTGTTCTGCGTTTTTTCCTGTGGGCCATGATTCTTCTCGTACTGTTGCGGTTTTATAGGAGTATTTACAGGAAAGTCCACCAGAGAAGCAAGATACATCCAGACGGACTTGCGCGCAAGTCAGCACGCAACGGAAAAGGCTTTCTCACCCGCCTCCAGTTCCTTTCCTTTGTTTTCTGAAGTTGTCGCAATAAGGACAGCCGGCCATAGCGAGAAAAAAACATTACCATCAAAATCTGCCAGACAGTTATATCTGAAAGTAAGAGTATATGATATCGCTAAACGAAACCATATATTACAGAAATAAAGTCGCTTCCGACAGAAGCGGCACATTTTTACTCCTGCGGTTCAGCCGTCATACCATTTCTTATCAGGATTTTTTCCATATGAGACGCAGACATCCACGCCCGCTGCAACAATATCATCCTGCACATCCACATCCCGCCTCCCTCGCCGCCTGTCGCCCCGAAACTCTTCCCGACAAACATTCCGCCGTTTATATCCCACGGAACATCTTGCACTAACTCGCTGACACAACTATTCTTCACACAGCAGCGAGGAGCCGGACGATCTCGGCGGCAGAAGCGGACTTTCCCAACGTTCCGTCGTGCGCGCCATTGTTGTATGTCCCGTTTCTGCGGTAAACAACGTCAGAAAAACTGCCGCGCACGCTGCTAATGAGCCTCCCTGCTGCGAGGCTGCCGTCACCGCCGTATTATTTCGAGAACTGGCATGAACAATAAACATCTTATCTACCATCATAAAAAGAATATAAATGTAGCCGGCGTTTTTTACTGTCGCTTGTGCTTTCAGGAATACTGGCGACAATTGCAATTACATATTCATTGCAAAGCGAACGAAACAATCTTCAGAAGATAGCACAATTTTACGGCAATCACTTTTCGCAAAAAATAACCGCCGCCATCCAGTCTCTGTCGCTGAATCTTTCCCCTCTGTATACCATGCTCATATTGCACAACGGCAAGATAGAGCATTTCGAGAAGGTTGCAGAGCATATTGCCCTTATCAATCCGGAAATACTCAATATCAACCTTGCCAGAAACGGCATTGTCACCAATGTTTATCCGTATGAGCGCAACAAGAGCGCTCTCGGACATAATCTTCTGGAATCAGAACAACGACGACAGGAGGCACGGCTTGCGCGGGATTCGCGGCGCATAACTCTTGCCGGGCCCTTCAACCTTGTGCAGGGAGGGAGAGGCCTCGCCTTCCGTCAGCCGGTCTATCTGCCTTCGCCGAAAAATCCGCAGCAGAAGGAGTTCTGGGGATTTGCCATCATCACCTATCGTTTCCCTGAAGTGCTCCTCAAAAAAATGGACTTCACCCTGCCGGATCTCAACCTTATTGCCCGCAGGGGCTTTGCATGGAACCTGTGGCGCACCGATCCGGTAACCGGGCAGCCCGTCACCCTGCTGAGCTCAAAAAAAACCGTTGCGGAAAATGCGCAGAGACATCCCGTCTCTCTTCCCAACGCCACATGGTATTTTGATATTTGCCCCGTCAACGGCTGGCTCGATACAAATACAATATTCCTTTATGTCTACTTTTCAATACCGTTATGTCTCCTCTTTTCCATTGCCGTAATGCAATTTTCAATGCTTCTCAACAAGAGAAATGAAATTGTTCTCCAGTCAAAAATGGATACACTCACCGATCTCTACAACAAAAGAGCTTTCTGGGAACTTCTTGAGCCAGTCCTGGAACAATATCTGAAAGACGATGATGCCGACAAGTCCCGGCGTCTCTTTCTCTGCGTTTTTGATCTAAACAATTTCAAGACTATAAACGATACTTATGGGCACATGACAGGGGACAAAATTCTTATCGAGTTCTCCCGTCGTCTTTCAGACGTCCTTTCCCGCGAGGAATTTGCATCCCGTTTTGGTGGCGACGAATTTGTGGCAGTACTCTATGGTTCAGCGGATTTTGCCTCCAACCTTGCAGAATTAAAGCAATTGCTGGAAGGCTCCTATAGCGTGGACGATCAGCGGCTGCCCATATCCGTCAGCATAGGCGCCTTCTCTCCCGAAGCCGGCATGCTCCGCGACAAGCCGCAGCATCTGACGCTGGGAGAATTCTTTCTGGAAAAGGTTGATATGGCCATGTACTCGGAAAAGAACATGTTTCACCGAAAAAAAGCGGGCAACTCGTAACAGAGGAGATATACCGGATGAAATTTTCCATGATGCACAAAATGCTGCTATGGATACTTCTGCCTGTCCTTCTCGGCATGGTTGCCATATCCTTCATGGATTACCGGAAGGCCGAAAGCGTTCTGGAAACTCAGATAAGACAGGACCTGCAAACGACTCTGCATACGCAGACCGGCGTCCTGAGCGCCGTGCAGCAGACCCTGAACGGCGGATTACGCTCCATGACGCAGCTGCTGTCGTTTCAGCGGCTGGCAAACGCTGCGGCGGAAGGTCGCCCCGAAGAAGAACTCGTCCCCCTGCGTCAGAAAGCCTCCGCTATCGCCACCTCTCTGGTCAGGGACTACGCCATGATTTCCTGCATAGCCCTGCTTGATGCCAGGGGGATTGTACAGGCCCACAGCGAAGCCGGACAGATCGGCGGGGACTACAGCGATCGCAGGTACTTTCAGCGTGCCATGCAGGGCAACGAAGTGTATGTGCAGAACCTGACCTCGCGCGCAGACGGAGCACAGGCAACCGTCATGGCCGTAGCCATGAAAAACGAACAGGGAAAAAACAACGGCGTCGTCATGCTGACCATGGATAACGCCGCGCTGGCTTCCATAACCACAAGCAAGCTCAAAATAGGTTCAAAAAGTCTCTGCTACGTATACGATATACAGGGGGAAATCGTCCTGCACCCCGATAAGAAGGCGCTGGGGCGCAAGGATGCGGAACTGCCGCACGTCCGCCGGATGCTCCAGGCCGGCGGCGAAGGCAGAACCACCTACGTCAACGGCGATGATCAGCGCATTCTCTACTATCAGGCGCTGCCGAGCATGAACTGGCTGGTGGTCATTGACGTCAGCCGGGACGAACTGTTCGCCCCCATCAGCGACATGCTGCACAGCAGTTTCCTGATTCTGGCGGTATTCCTTCTTTTCGTCGGCCTCGTCATCTTCCTCAATCTGCGCACCGTCGCCAGCCATATCCACATAAGCGCTCAAATCGCAAAGCATGTGGCGGAAGGCGTGCTTGCCTTCACTTCCGAAGAAAGCGCCGCTCTGAAAAAGGCCGCCGGACGCAATGACGAATTGAGCGTTCTTGCCGAGGCTTTCCAGTCCATGCGTGACAATCTCGAACGTCTGCTTGAGGAAAGCCGCCAGAAGGAAAAAAAGGCTCTGGAGGCTATGGAAAAGGCGCTTGAGGCGCAGGCCATCGCGGAACGGGCCACGCGGCAGGCCGAACAGGCCAAGCGGGAGGGCATGCAGGACGCCGCCAACCGGCTGGAAAACATCGTCCAGACCATTTCTTCCGCCTCCGGACAGCTGTCTTCGCAAGTCAGGGATTCCAACGCGGCATCTCTGGAATCCTCGCGCCGCCTTTCCGAGACAGCCGCCGCCATTGCCCAGATGAACGCCACTGTACAGCAGGTGGCGCAGAACGCCGGCAACACGGCCCGGATGACGGACACCATGCGTTCCCGCGCCGGAACCGCATCGACCATTGTGCAGCAGTCTCTGAACAGCATAGACCGCGTTCATGACGTCACGATACAGCTCAGGGAGGATATGCAGAAGCTGACAACCCATGCCCAGAATATCGATCAGATAATGGGCGTCATTTCCGACATCGCGGATCAGACCAATCTGCTGGCCCTCAACGCCGCCATTGAAGCCGCCCGCGCGGGCGAAGCCGGACGCGGTTTTGCCGTCGTAGCGGACGAAGTGCGCAAGCTGGCGGAAAAGACAATGGCATCCACCGCCGATGTGGGCAACGCCATCCGGGCCATTCAGGAAAGCACCAGAGCCAGCATGCGCATCATGGGCACAACCGTGGAAGAAGTGGAACAGACCACCGTACTGGCGCAGAAGTCCGGTGAATCCATGAAGGAAATTGTCGCGGATATCGAACAGGCGGCGGAACAGGTCAACGCCATTGCCGATGCCAGCAAGGAACAGTCTTCGGCCAGCAATGCCATCAGCAATGCCGTCGAAGAGGTCAACACCATCTCCACCCAGACAGCCACGACCATGAACGAAGCCAGCAGCGCCCTTGAGGCGCTGGCCCATCAGACGCAGGAACTCTCGGCACTCATTGCGGAAATGAAGCGCGGCTAGCGGCTCCTTCTGCTTTTTGGGGGAGGGGAACCCCCTTGGCTGGCGCGCAAGGGGGT
>CAMBWG010000033.1 GCA_945871415.1 uncultured Desulfovibrio sp. | reverse complement strand
ATCGCCTGCGCCTGGCGCTGGCGGAACGGCGTCAGCGCGCCTGAGACTGCTCCCCGATTGTCGTATCACGCCCTGAAACTGGAGGAAGCATGACCCCCTGGGAAAAAATCGTTCTGTGCTACAGCCGTGTCTGCGGCGCCGGCCTGTGCCCCGCGGGGCCCGGCACCGCAGGCAGCGCCGTTGCCGCCATTGCGGCCCACTGGCTGTTTCTGCCTCTCCCCATTCCGGCACGACTGGCCGTAGTGATCGGCATTTTTCTAACCGGTGCCCTGGCGGCCGGTATGGCCGAACGACTGCTGGGCCGGAGCGATCCCGGCGAAGTCGTCATTGACGAACTGCTGGGAGTCTGGCTGGTGCTGCTCCCCTTTCAGGAAAGCGACTGGCGGCTTCTCCTGGCGGCCTTTATCTTCTTCCGTATCTTCGACATCTGGAAGCCCGGCCCTATCCGCGCTTCGGAAAACTGGCTTCCCGGCGGCTACGGCATCATGATCGACGATGTCGTGGCGGCCGTTCCCGCCCTGCTCTGCGTGGCCGTTCTGCGCTTTTTCCATATCGTCTAGAGCGTTTCAACTTTGAAAAAGGTGAAACGCGTGGCGGCGGCACAGCGCCGCCCGGCCCAGCGTAAGCGAAAAAACCGCGCTTTTCTGCAAAGCGACAGACTGAAAAAGCTCTGAGTGAGGACACAGCATGAAAGACCTTGATTGTCGCGGGCTGGCCTGCCCGCAACCCGTCATCCGCTGCCGCGAAGCCGTCGCCGCGGGGGCTGCCGCGCTCCTTGTAAAGGTGGACAACCTCGCCGCACGGGAAAACGTCCTGCGCTATCTCGGCAATAACGGTTATACCTGCGCCTGCGAAGAACAGGACGGCATCTTCCATATCCGGGCGACACGCGCCGGAACCGCGGCAGCAGCGGCTCCGGAAGCCGGAGGCGACGACACCGGCGTGCGCACGCTGGTGCTGATTACCACGCCCACGCTCGGCCGGGGCGACGATACGCTGGGGCAGCGCCTGATGGAGACCTTCCTTGGCACCCTGCCGGAAATGCGCAACCTGTGGCGCGTGGTATTGCTGAACGGCGGCGTACGCCTGTCGGCCACGCCCGGCCCGGCGCTGGAGGCTCTGAAAAAACTGGCGGCAAACGGCGTTTCCATACTTGTCTGCGGCACCTGCCTGGCGCATTACGGCCTTACAGAAGCCAGGGAGGTAGGCGAAACCTCCAATATGCTGGACATCGTCAGCAGCCTTGATCTTGCCGAAAAAATTATCCGGCCCTGATCCGTACTCATTACGCTCCGGAGCGTTTCAACATTGAAAAAGGTGAAACGCGAGGCGGCACAACAGCGCCGCGCGGCCCGAAGTAAGCGGAAAAACTGCGTTTTTCCGCGAAACGACAGACCGTATGGTTTGCAACACAACGCGTTTCAAACTGAAAATGCTTCAGAGACAAAAACGATATGATATGTACAATTCCAACTGGTGCGCGATAAGCTTTTAACGTCCACTCATCGAGATCTCCTTTTGATTTGTTTTCGAGTGCAGCTGCCAGACTGCACAAGAAACCTGACAAATCAAAAGGAGTTTTTATAACACGTGCAAAGCTGCAAACTTTTTTGAACCTCCCGCCTCGCGGGAGGTTTTCGTTTATACAATAAAAAGGCCTCCTGAAAAATTTTTCCAGGAGGCTCTTTAGAGCGTTTCAACTTTGAAAAAGATGAAACGCGAGGCGGCGGCACAGCGCCGCCCCGGACCGAAGAGAGCTGAACAACCGTGTTTTTCCGCGAAACGACAGGCCGTATGGTTTGCAACGCAATGCGTTTCAAACTGACAATGCTCTATGAAAAAGACGCTACTTTCCGCCGGAGGGCCGCAATTTCCCCTCCACCATCTTTACATCTTCAAGTACAGATTCTGAAGGAACTCTGTACTGAAGAAGACTTTTATCCTGGGCAAGATAAGAAAAAATATGAATAAACACATTCATATTATTCATATACATGCCTGAGGTCAGATCATAAGTGTCATCGTTCGGAAGCCGATATGCGAAAAAGACTTTAAAATGATCGTCAAAAAAATCCTGTAGTGCAACTCCCTGCTGCTCGCAGTTCTCAGGCTTCAAACCACGATACGTTATGGCCCCATGATCTCCCAGAAGAATAATCAGCGCCCCGGGATCCTGCTGAAGTATGTAGCTTATAAGCCCTTGAGCTTCTTCATGGGCTTTGCGGACAAAATTTTGATAATAGCCACTTTTAATCCATTCATCCCGTTGTTTCCAGCTCCAGCCAAAAGGAGGCGTGTGGTCGCCTAGTCCCTTGAACGCTATCATATAGGGCTGCTGCCATTCCTTGCCTTTTGCCATGACAGTTTTGACGCGAGCAGACAAGGACCCCTGGTATTGAGAGTTCGGATCACCAAAATATGTAGTCAAGATTTCTTCTTTCACACGAATAGACTCATAACTTTTCATATAAATAGAATCAATTATAGGAAAAAAATATGACGTGTTGAAATCCGTTTCATCAAGAAAAATTCCCTGATTATGCAAAAAATAAGGATCTCCCTGTGTCAGGAAGATCGTTTTATAGCCATTTTCCTTTAAAGTACGAAAGACAACATTATTTTGATCTCCGCCAATGACACCGCGGGTACTTCTCGAAACATCATTATTTCCAACCTGCTGTGCCGCACTGATATTATTGCATAAAAAAAGCTGTCCCATAGCTTTCAGCGTATGCTCAGCACTGGAGTAGATATTTTCCTTTATCTGAAAGCCATGAGAAGTTAAAAAATCTGTAAATGCGGTACTGTCAAGTCCAACCGTGGATTTTAATATATCTGTGCTGTGGTGAGATTCCATCCAGAACAGATAGATATTAGGCTTCATTTTCAGCGATACCGGAGGAAGATTTGATGTCGTTTCTAACTCCTTCAAATCTGCAATAGTATTTTTTGTCAAATTAATAAGAGAAAAGAGAATCATAGTGCATGAAAAGAATACCAGCAGGGCTCCTTTTCTTTTCCAGAGAATAAAAAATATTATTATTGCAACAATAAGAGCCCAAAATTCATTTTTATAAAGTATATCTGCATAACTGACAATTCCTCCTGCAAAAAATATGAATTCGCAAGCTATGAAGATACAAAATAAGATATCTGCCTTCTTTTTGTCTTTGAAGAATGAAAGCAGCTTTGTTATACATACGGAGTTGACAAGGAACAGCAGCAGGGCAGCTATAAGAATAGCGGTAAAGGAGCACAACAGAGCTGCTCCCCTGTACATATGTACGTTATGGCTCCAGATAAATAAAAAGCTGAATATCAGGCCCAGCGACGGGAGCAGCGAGATAGCAGGCTTATAGCCTGTAAAAATAGACATTTATGTTCTCCCCGGGGCAGATTAATTTTTTTGCAACAGGAACAGTGTACGGACACTTTCGGCTACAGGATGCTGTTCCAGCACAGTAAAGAGCGGCTCAATGGCCGAAAGACAGGATTCCATTGTGTAGTCTGAGAATGTTTCATCGCTGCGGGCAGCGAGCATACGTTGCACCTGACTGTCTTCCATCGGCACAAATTCAAAAACGAGTATACCGCCTTTCTTGCATATTCCGGCGAGACAGCGGACAATCTGCGGCAGAGGAATTCCCCCGGTAAAACGAAGATGATGCACCAGGGCAAGAGCGCTGACATAATCCGCCTGACAGCGTTCCAGAAACGAGAGGCGTTCTTCATTGTTCCAGCCGATAGCGGCAGGAGGATTGCAAAAATCAATTACCAGAGGCAAAATATTTTTATTTTCTTGTTGTGCGAGTTGCGCATACAATTTTTCAATTGCCAGATAGTCAACATCCACAGCAAGAACCTGTTTATATACCGATGCAAGGAACTGGCTGTATACAGCAGTATTGGCGCCCACATCTATGGCGAGCGATTTTTCTCCAGCAATATTCCCTACTGCGGTTTCAATCCATGTTTTCTTGTCTCTTGCGGCAGCTTCTGTATAGTTTGTGTCTGTATAATAGTCGCCCCACTGGGTATGCAGGGAGTGCGGCAAATGAAGTTTTTCAACCGCCAGACGCAGCGCCTGAGAAAGATTGGGAACAGTATTTTCAGAAAAACTTGTCTGCTTGAGCTTTTTTGTGGCCGTGCGGGCATCGGCATATTTATTTTCCAGCTTCGCATGCATATGGATATGCAATGCAAGAGTGGGCATAAGACGTGTTCTGGATGGCAGAAGCTGCGCAACCAGAGAGAGCGGGAGTCCATCAAGCCAGTTAAGCAAAAGCTTGCCGCATAGCGCCATCATGGCCAGCGGCGCAAGAAAATGACGGCAGAACTGTCCGTACGCTTTCCAGGGACGCCCCTTCTGCCAGGGTTCAAAAGAAAGGAAATCTATAAAAACAGGTTTTGAGCCAATAAACTGAATGTTGTAAGCCGTCGCATCGCGCAGAATCAAGCCATGAGCCAGCGCCGCATCCAGAACATCCAGAGTGTGCAGCGCTGCGGCCTTGAGCTGTCCGAAACTCCACTCATAAGGATAACTGACGAAAGGCAGCAGAGGACTTTCCAGAGTTTTCCATGCGCCTGCTACGGCTTCAACCTCCTTGAACGGCAAAAGCAGACCTTGCTCTACGGCATGCTGCAAGAATCCACTTTCCACACAGGCTTGCCATGAGTGCGAAAAATTTTTATGGATAGTACGCACTACGCTGTTATGACTAAAAAAAACCTGACCGGCGCTATCCCGGAAGGATCCCGGACAAAGCTGCATTGTGCTACTCATCATTAGACTTGTTTCCTTTATTGCCCTTAAAAAAGCCGGCTATCTTTTCCCGAACACCGCGAATAAAGGCGAGTCCCGTAATGAGAGCAGCCGCAATGCCCTGCAAAATGAGACTGCCCGTTCCCGGATCGATATAGGCATAGGCAGGAGTCGGCATACATATAAACATCAGGACAAAACACGATATCAATACAAGTCCAAGAGAACGCATTTTCTTTTTCATGACTTCCTCCATACAATATTTATTCTTGGATTTCTGACAGTTCACTTTAAAACATTCTAATAATATTCACCGCGTTATACAAATTCCTCTTTTTGCCGGGGCTTGTCGGCACTATCCACAGCTTTTTTAGGAAAAGGCCCTTAATCCTTTCCCGGCGCGCTTCTTTCAACAGTCTATCGCAGAGCAAACAAAAAGGCAATTTCCAACAGATTTTTTGCTGTCTCAATTAGAACATTTTCAGTTTGAAATGCTTCGCCTTTCAAACTATACGGCCTCTCGTTTCGCGGAAAAAGCGCGGTTTTTCCGCTCACTTCGGGCCGGGCGACGCTGTGCCGCAGCCTCGCATATTGCCTTTTTCAGATGCAATATGTCTGCCGGAAGGGCAGCCCGGCTCTTTGAAAAATATAAAGCCGCAGCCCTGAGGCCGCGGCTTTATATTTGCCCGGATACAAGACGCCCGGTTACATGACGAAGCGATTCAGCAGAGCCGTCAGTTCCGTATGCAGCTTTTCATCCTGCATGGCAAAATAGATGTTTGCCGTCAGGAACTCCGCCCAGTCGCCCGCATCAAAACGGGTGCCTTCCATGCGAACGGCCATCATGCCGCGCTCATGAGCAAGGGAACGCAGGGCGTCGGTCAGCTGGATCTCGCCGCCGATGCCGGGCTTCACCTTCTGCAGATGATCAAAGATGTCGGGAGTCAGCACATAGCGCCCCACAATGGCAAGACGCGACGGAGCCTCGTGCTGCGCGGGCTTTTCCACCATATCGCTGATGCGAAAAACTCCGGGACTCACCTCATCCCCGGCAATGATGCCATAACGGCTGACCTTTTCCCACGGCACTTCCATGACGCCAATCACCGGCATGTTCTCGGACATGGCAACATCCATGAGCTGTCCGATGCCCGGCTTGCCGCTGAACATGAGATCGTCGCCCACCATGACGGCAAAAGGCTCGTTGCCCACCAGTCCGCGCGCGCACAGAACGGCATGACCAAGGCCCAGCTGCTTTTTCTGGCGCACGCTCATGATATTGACCATTTCGGCCACGTGCCGCACTTCTTCCAGCTTGTCCAGCTTCCCGGCACGCTCAAGAACGGCCTCCAGCTGCAGGTTGTAGTCGAAGTGATCCTCAATAACGCTCTTGTCACGGTTGGTAACGAAGATCACATCCTCGATACCGGAAGTCTGCGCTTCCTCCACAACGTACTGAATAACCGGCTTGTTGTAGATGGGCAGCATTTCCTTGGGAATATTCTTGGACGCGGGCAGCGAACGAGTCCCCCATCCGGCGACGGGAATGACGACTTTACGAATAGGACGCATGTCATCTCCTTGAACAGGCCATGAAAACAATGGCGACCGGAAGGAAGCCTGAACCCGAACGGCCGCCTCCGCAACACTGTATCTCCGTCAGGATCAACGCAGTTCCCGCACGACGACCTCGGCCAGGTCCTCGGCGTAACGCGCTACCTTATCCTCATTTTCCGCTTCAATCATGATACGACACAGCGATTCCGTACCCGAATAGCGCAGCAGAACCCGGCCGCGATCGCCGAGCTCTTCTTCTATCTTCCGCACGGCTTCCCCGATGGCCGGGCGCTCCTCGAAGGGCAGCTTCTTTTCCACTCGGACATTGACGAGCTTCTGCGGGAAAAGACGCAGCAGACCGGCCAGTTCGGACAGAGGACGATCCTTTTCCCGCATGATGCGCAGCAGCTGCAGGGCCGCCAGCAGACCGTCGCCGGTCGTGCTGTACTGACGGAAAATAAGATGTCCGGACTGCTCGCCGCCCAGCATGGCATTTTCGCGCCGCATGGCCTCCATGACGTAGCGGTCGCCCACCTTGGTGCGCAGCAGCGTGCCGCCGCGCTCCTTCATGAAGATTTCCAGCGCCATATTGCTCATGACCGTGGCCACCAGCATCTTGTGGGGCAGCTCGCCGCGCGCCATCATGGCTCCGGCGCACATGGCCATGATCTGATCGCCGTCCAGAACATTCCCCTTTTCATCCACCACAATGAGCCGGTCGGCGTCGCCGTCCAGGGCAAGCCCCACATCGGCCCGCACTTCGCGCACCTTGGCAACCAGCGTCTCGGGATACAGGGAACCGCAATGGTCATTGATATTCAGACCGTTGGGAGACGTTCCGATACGGAAGACTTCCGCGCCCAGCTCCTCCAGGGCCAGCGGAGCCACCTTGTAGGACGCGCCATTGGCGCAGTCGATGACGATACGCAGCCCCGACAGTGTCATATTGGCGGGGAAGCAGTTCTTGGTATACACGATATACCGGCCGCCCGCATCCTCGATCTTGGTGGCGCGGCCGATCTTGTCCGGTGCGGGATAGGGCCAGCGGAAATCCGGGTCAAGCACCATGGCGGAAATCTCGTTTTCCACCTCGTCAGGCAGCTTGAAGCCTTCGGCATCAAAGAACTTGATCCCGTTGTCGTGATAGGGATTATGGGAAGCGGAAATGACCACGCCCAGATCCGCCCGCATGCTGCGTGTCAGAAAGGATATGGCGGGCGTGGGCAGGGGCCCTGTCATGATGACGTGCATGCCCGCGGCGCACAGCCCCGAGGTCAGCGCCGATTCCAGCATGTAGCCGGAAAGGCGGGTGTCCTTGCCGATGACGACCTTGTGACGATGCGGCCCGGAGCGAAAGCGTATACCCGCGGCCAGCCCCAGTCGCAGGGCTACTTCCGCCGTCATGGGATAGGTGTTGACCGTGCCGCGCAGGCCGTCGGTACCAAAAAAACGTTCAGACATGCAAACTCCTTGCCGCCCGGCGGCACAAGATTCCGTTTCCTTCCGGGCCCGCGGGCCCGGGCTCGCACCTTCGCAACGCGCCCGGCATTCCCGGGCGAAGCCCCGTTTTACGTTGTCATTTGAGACGCGTCACCGTCACGGCCTCCACGCTGGGGCTGAGCAGCGTCATACCCTCCGGCAGCCGGATACGGGGATCCACCTGCGCGCTTCTGCCCACATCCATGGGCGGCGGCACCACAATGGCTTCCAGCTTGCGCAGATAGGAGGTACTGCGCACAAGGGCATCCGGCACTTCGACGGCAAGATCGATGCTGGGCGGGTCCACCTTGTAGGACTGCGGGTCCTCTGTTTCCAGCTTGAGTTTGCAGCGCCGGGAAAGGACGCTGCGCCCGCTGGTTATGGTATACTGCACCTGAACCGCCGAAGGAACGGCATTGACAAGGCTCGGCGTATCCAGCAGCAGGGTCTGGCGCACGGTCGTTCCCGCGGCCTTGGGGTCCAGCCGGATGGTGACCGGCAGAAAGGAGAAATCGGATATCACGGATTCCGGCCCGCGCAGGATGACGGTAGCCGGAGACGTGCTCACGTTCTCGACCGTCAGGGCATTGCTGCGCAGCGGCGATTCCACCACGGTCTTGATGGGCACGCTGCGCTCCATCAGATTGTCCGCCGTGATGACAATACGGGGCGGCAGCACGTCCACCACTTCAAACGCCCGAAAGGTTCCATCCATGCTTTCGCTGGTGAACGGAATAATGGTCGTCCCTTTCTTAAGATGGGAGAGCTCCACTGACTGCACAAGGCGCTGCTGCGGAATCGAACGCAACAGGGTTCCCGGCCCCCGCAACCGTACCGTTATCTTGTTGATCAGCCCGGAGGTCACCACGAGATTCTGAGGCATGCCGTAATAGTTGATACTCAGCTCCAGCTGCACCTCTGTCCGATCGCTCACGCTTACCATATACCACATCCCTGCCGCCGCCACAACAGAGACAAGGATGGAAAGCAGCCGCGCCGTAGAAGAATCCTGTTTTCTAAAGAAGGTCATTGAGCACCTGCCGCAGACGCGCACCGTCAAGGTTGCGACTCAGTTCGCCGCGCATGGCCAGCGAAATTTCCCCGCGTTCTTCCGATACCACCACCACGGCGGCGTCCGTTTCCTCGGTAATACCCAGAGCCGCGCGGTGCCGCGTCCCGAAGGACTGCCCCTTGGCCACGGCCAGCGGCAGAATACAGGCTGCCGCCAGGATGCGCCCCTGACTGAGAATAACCGCGCCGTCATGCAGCGGGGCCTTGGGATAGAAAATATTCATCAGCAGCTGTCTGGACAGCTGGGCATCCACCCGCACCCCTTCCCGCTTGATCATGTCACCGAGCTTCATGCTGCGCTCAATGACGATAAGCGCGCCTATGCGCAGCCGTGCCATTTCCACGCACGACGCGGCCACCTCCTCGACAATCCCCGAGGTGGCGCTCTTCTTGCGAAAGAAACGGTGCGAACCGATTTCGCCCAGCGCCTGCCGGATGTCGCTCTGAAAGATGACGACAATCAAAATGAACAAAGAACTGAAAATATGCTGCAGCAGCCAGCCCAGCGTATACAGGCCCAGCTTGTGCGAAATCAGGTACAGAACGGTCAGCAGCCCCAGGCCGGAAAGCATGGCCAGCGCACGGGAGCCGCGCAGCAGCTGGATGAGCTGATAGACGATGACGGCCACCAGCGCCACATCCAGCAGGTCGCGCCAGTCCATGGTGAAGCCCTCTAGCATGCAACGCTCTCCCCTGTGCGCAGGGCGGCCGCCAGCGTCAGCCCCTGCCGCGCCGCGGCGACGTCATGCACCCTGTGCCAGAAGATGCCCTTCTGCCACAGCAGCGCCGTCGCCGTCTGCGTTACGGCGCCGCGCCGGGCAACCGGCAATCCCAGCAAATCCCCGAACAGGCTTTTCATGGAAAGCCCCATGAGCACAGGACGCCCGAAGCCCAGCCACTCCTCCGCATGAGCCAGCAGGGCCAGATTATGTTCCAGCGTCTTGCCAAAGCCGATCCCCGGGTCAAGGACAATGCGATCTTCCGGCAGGCCCGCACGCACAAGGCGGTTGAGCATCTGGTCAAAGAACTCCAGCACGTCGCGCCGCACATCGTCATAACGCGGCGCATTCTGCATGGTCGCGGGGCGGCCCTGCCGATGCATCAGCACGTACCCGGGACGATGCTGCACCAGCACGTCCAGAAGAGCGGGATCATAGACGCAACCGGAAATATCGTTGATGACGGAAGCGCCGCAACGCAGCACCGCATCCGCCGTAGCGGCGTGATAGGTATCCACCGAAATACAGGTGCCGGAAGCGACCGCACGCAGGCGGCACAGCACAGGCAGCAGCCGCCGCAGCTCCTCGTCCGCCGACAGGGAGCGCGCGCCGGGACGCGAGGATTCCGCGCCGAGATCCAGCATATCCGCGCCCTCGTCGCGCAGACGCAGGGCATGCGTCACGGCCTGCTCCGCCTGCATGTGCTCGCCGCCGTCAAAAAAAGAATCCGGCGTGACATTGACGATGCCCATAATGCCGAAAGGGGCGGACGCAGACAGCGCCCTCCCCCCCAGAACACGCCACGCGGGGCGCTCCGCGCCTTCCTTCGCACCAGCGGCGAAAGCGCGATTTGCAGCAAATTCGACCATAAATGATTCTTGTTGAAAGAAGGAAAAAAAGCCCGGCCGGCGCAGAAGCCGTCGCTCCTGCGCCGGGAAACGGGCTAGTCCGAATCCAGGCGGGCAATCCCCGCGCAGCCGTGCAAACCGGCGTCGCCAGAGCGTGCTGCCATGGAAAAAGGCAAGACGCGAGGCGGCGGCACTGCGCCGCCCGGCCTGAAGTGAACGGAAAAAACGCGCTTTTTCCGCAAAACAACAGGCCGCATGGTTTGAAATGCGAAGCGTTTCAAACTGAGAAGGCTCTAGCTGTTGCGCCGCGAATCGTCATCACTGCCGCTGTCCTTGCCGGAAGCCGGCGTATCGGCATCCTTGTCGGAGGCGTCGTCGGCGGCTGTATCCGGCTCCAGCACGAAGCCGGCCGCGGTCTGCTGGTCTTCCTGCCGCACAGGTTTGCCATTGGCATCCAGCGGCGGCAGGGGCTTGTTTTCCATAATGAGATCCAGCTCTTCACCCGTGATGGTTTCGCGCTCAAGCAGAGCATTGGCAATGCGATGCAGGGTTTCCATATTGTCCTGCAACAGCTTGCGGCAGCGGGCATAGGCCTCTTCCACAATGCGCTTGACCTCGGCATCCACCAGCCGGGCGGTTTCTTCGCTGTAGTTCTTGTTCTGCACCCATTCGCGGCCGATGAAGACTTCTTCGTTCTTTTCGCCCACAGCCAGCGTGCCGATGGCCTCGCTCATACCCCATTCGCAGACCATGCGCCGGGCCGTCCGTGTCACACGCTCGATGTCGTTGGATGCCCCCGTGGTATAATCGGAAAGCACCAGCTCTTCGGCCACACGACCGCCCAGAAGCACCACCAGCGTATTCAGCAGGTAACCGCGGGTGTAGCTGTGTCGATCCTCTTCCGGCAGCTGCATGGTCACCCCCAGAGCCCGGCCGCGCGGGATGATGGTCACCTTGTGGACAGGATCGGAACCGGGAAGCAGTCGCGCCGCCAGCGCATGCCCGCCTTCATGATAGGCGGTGTTGCGCTTTTCCTCGTCGGACAGCATGAGACTGCGACGTTCGCGGCCCATAAGAACCTTGTCCTTGGCGTATTCAAAGTCGCGCATGTCCAGCTTTTCCTGATTCAGCTTGGCGGCCTGCAGGGCGGCTTCGTTGACCAGGTTTTCCAGATCCGCGCCGGAAAAACCCGGCGTGCCGCGCGCCAGCACTTCCAGATCCACATCGGGAGCCAGCGG
>CAMBWG010000032.1 GCA_945871415.1 uncultured Desulfovibrio sp. | reverse complement strand
TGAGATATGAACAGAGGAGTATCCTGACGGGTCCAGGAGAAAGCCGGCATATATCGTGGCTGACGCAGAGAAACGCCTGCGTGAGTCGACGAGCAGATAGTCAGGGCCGGTAACGCAACCAGGTACAAAAAAACGCAAGGTATCCTGATGAGTCAAAGCGTTTCAACGTTGAAAAGGTGAAACGCGAGGCGGCGGCACAGCGCCGTCCGTCCCAAAGTGAGCGGAAAAACAGCGCTTTTTCCGCGAAACGACAGGCCATATGGTTTGAAATGCGAAGCATTTCACACTGAAAATGCTCTATTACGAGAGGCAAACAAAAAATACGATACGTCGGAGACCGGTGCGGAAAAAAGAAAAGGCCCCTGCAATTTGTATTCTGCAAGGGCCTGAAATTTATGGCGCGCTCGGCGAGATTCGAACTCACGGCCTTTGGCTCCGGAGGCCAACGCTCTATCCAACTGAGCTACGAGCGCACGCGTGGGCTACTGATAGCCTCTCGCCCGGTCGCTGTCAAGTCCCGCCAGTTGTGTTTCCTGCGGCTCTTTTATAGGATCAGGCTGCCATGCCGGCTGCATGGCGGCAGAAAAAGCAAGAATCTTTCACTCTATTTCCATATGGATGGATTCATGACGGAAATCACCTGGTTTGGTCATTCGGCGTTCAGAATTTCCTGCGGCGGCAAACATCTTTTTATTGATCCCTTCTTCACTCCCGCTTCGACGGTCACGGCTGAAACCTGCGGCCCGGCCGATGTGGTGCTGGTCACGCATGATCATGCGGATCATGTGGGCGATGCGGCCGCCATCTGCGCCCGTACCGGGGCCATGCTTGGGGCCATCGTGGGTACGGCGCAGGGGCTGGGTGTTCCTGCCGCGCAGCTGCTGAACGGTATCGGCTTCAATATGGGCGGCACCGTTGAGGCCGCGGGCTTCGCCATCACCATGACGCAGGCGTATCACTCCAGTGATTCCGGTGCGCCCGCCGGCTACATCATTCGTACGCAGGACGGCAAGCATATCTATCATGCCGGCGACACCTGCATTTTCAGCGGCATGGAGTTATGGGGGCGTCTGTATCCCATTGATATGGCTCTGCTGCCCGTGGGCGGGGTCTTTACCATGGACGCCGCGCAGGCGGCGGAAGCCTGCCGTCTCCTGGGCTGCAAGGCTGTGATTCCCATGCACTGGGGCACGTTCCCCGTGCTGGCTCAGAATACGGATGCCTTCGTGAAGGAACTCGTGGCGCGTGCGCCGCAGTGCCGCTGCGCCCGGATCAAGCCGGGCGAAAGCGTGAGTCTCTAGAGCGTTTCAACTTTGAAAAAGGTGAAACGCGAGGCGGCGGCACGGCTCCGCCTCGGCCCGAAGTGAGCGGAAAAACCGCGCTTTTTCCGCGAAACGACAGGCCGTATGGTTTGAAATGCGAAATATTTCAAACTGAAAATGCTCCAGGGGTAGGACTCATTATCAGATGTTGATTCCCCGGCATATTTTCCTTTTCGTGATATGAAAAAATAAAATATCATTGCGTGTTACCCAAAAATCATCTTTACCCGCCGGCACATTATGTGCGGGTTTTGGGGAAGATGGGGGAGTTTACGGGAACGCCCTTCCTCGCTTTGCTGCGGAAGGGCCGGGCCCTTTTTGCCGCAGGCAGCGACAGCAGAGCAAAGGGGTTTCTTCCCCCTCAAGAAAACCGTAATGAGTCCTGAGCCCAGGGGGCGCTATCGTCGTTTATTGTTCAGGGGAAGGGGATATCCTCGGGTGAGAGGATATCTCCTTTCCCTGCTCGTTTTTCCGGGGGCGCGCAAGATGTTTGAAGAGATTTTTCGGCATAAAAAGGCCGTCGCTGAAAATCTGGAGTCGTATGGCTTTACGCGGATTCGCGGCGGTTACAGATATGATATTGATATATTGCATGGCGAATTCCACCTGGAAATTACTCTTGGAAAAAATTTTATGCCGGAGACTCGATTAGTAGAAAACGCTGCCGGGGAGGAATACGTTCTTTATAAAACGGACGCCGTCGGGAGCTATGTCGGCGAGGTCAGAGCGGCTGTTGCCGCAGTTTTGAGGAATATTGCTGAACAGTGTTATGAGACTGCTGTCTTCAAAGCGCGGCAGTCCGTGGATCTGATAGCATATGTCCGTGAAAAATATGGAGATGAATTGGAATTTTTGTGGGAGAAATTTCCTGATAGCGCCATCTGGCGGCGCAGGGACTCTCAAAAATGGTATGGCGTGCTGCTGACCGTTTCCCGGCGCAAACTTGGTTTGCCGTCAGAGGAGACTGTGGAGATTGTTGATCTGCGCGGCGATCCGGAACTGCTGAAACGGATCGTCGATAATAAGCGCTATTTCCCCGGCTGGCATATGAACAAAAAACACTGGTATACCATAGTGCTGGATGGATCGGTTCCGCTGGAGCAAATTTGCCGCAATCTTGACCAAAGTTATTTCCTGGCGACCTGAGCACAGGCGGAGGAAAAGTCAGCGTTCCGGGAAGCGGATTTTCTCACGCTTTTTTCTGAACGCGACTGGAGCAACAGAAAAAGCGTGATAAAAACGGGAGAAAGTTGCGCTCCTTTTTCCAGAGGAGATAAGGTCGGCACATGGCGCACTACCAGCGCGTTCTCATCTCCGAGCTGCCGCGTACCCGCCGGCACGTTTTTTTCCCGCGCAAACGAGGGGCGCGGGCTGCCAAGGAGGCAACATGTTTCGTTTTCTTCGCGTCAATATGGCGACAAAGGCTTGTGTTTTTGAAGATATTCCGCAGGAATATGCCGGCCTGGGCGGCCGTGCGCTGACCTCCACCATCGTGGCGCGCGAAGTGCCTCCGACCTGTACCCCGCTTGGCCCCCACAATAAGCTGGTCTTTGCTCCCGGTCTGCTTGGCGCAACCAACAGCCCCAACAGCAATCGTCTTTCCGTGGGCTGCAAAAGCCCGCTGACTGAAGGCATCAAGGAGTCCAACGCTGGCGGTCAGCCCGGCGGCCATCTGGCCAAACTGGGGATTCTGGCCATCATCGTGGAAGACATGGCCAAGGAAGGCGAATGGTGGCAGCTGGAAATCGACAAGGATTCCGCCAAGCTGGTTCCCTGTGAGATCGCCGGTCTCAACAACTTTGCCGCCGTGGAAAAGCTGGTGGAAAAGTTCGGCAAGGAGTGCAGCTACATCACCATCGGCCGCGCCGGGGAATTCAAACTGACGGCCGCCTCCATTGCCTGCACCGACCGTGAGCTGCGTCCCATGCGTCATGCCGGTCGCGGCGGCGTGGGCGCCGTCATGGGTTCCAAGGGCCTGAAGGCCATTGTGGTGAACCCCGCCAACGGCGCGAATCATCCTCTGGAAGACGAAAAGGCCTTCCGCGAGGCTTCCAAGCGTTTTGCCAAGGCTCTGACCACTCACCCCATCTGCGGCACCGGTCTGGCCGAATACGGCACGGCCGTGCTGGTCAACATTCTGCATGAAGCCGGCGGTCTGCCCACGGCCAACTTTACCGTGGGCCAGTTCGACGGTCATGAAGCCGTTTCCGGCGAAAAGCTCAATGCGCTGACCAAGGAACGCGGCGGCGAAGGTTCCGTTGCTCACGGCTGCATGAGCGGCTGCATCATCCGCTGCTCCGGTCTGCTGGCCGACAAGAAGGGCAAGTTCCAGAGCAAGTGGCCCGAGTATGAAACCCTCTGGGCCTTTGGTCCGCATTCCGGCATTGACGATCTGGACGCCATCTCGCGTTATGACTATATGTGCGACGACATCGGCCTGGACACCATCGATGTGGGCGTGGCCGTGGGCGTGGCCATGGCCGGCGGCGGCATTCCCTACGGCGATGCCAAGGCCGTTCTGCGCGTGATGGAAGAAATCAGCGAAGGCACCCCGCTGGGCCGCGTCATCGGCTGCGGTACGGCGACCACAGGCCGCGTCTTCGGCGTGCGCCGCGTGCCCTGCGTCAAGGGGCAGAGCCTGCCCGCGTACGATCCCCGCGCGGTCAAGGGCGTGGGCGTCACCTACGCCACGACGCCCATGGGCGCGGACCATACCGCCGGTTATGCCGTGGCCACCAATATTCTGAACAGCGGCGGCAAACTGGATCCGCTGTCTCCCAAGGGGCAGGTGGAACTTTCCCGCAATCTCCAGATTGCCACCGCCTCCGTGGACTCCGTGGGCCTGTGCCTGTTCACGGCCTTTGCCCTGCTGGATAACCCCGATGCGCTGGCGGCCGTGGTGGACATGCTCAACGCCAAATTCGGCTGGAAGCTGACCGGGGATGACGTCGTGACGCTCGGACAGCGCGTGCTGTCCACGGAAGTGGACTTCAACCGTCGCGCCGGCATCACCATCGCCGCCGACCGTCTGCCCGACTTCTTCATGGACGAAAAGCTGCCGCCGCACAACACGACCTTCGACATCCCTGAAGAAGAGCTGCACACGACCTTCAACTGGATCGAAGAAAAGAAGTAGCATCGACCGGAAATATCATCTGTGCCGGGGGATTCTTCTCCCCCGGCGCGCGGCATCCTCTGAGGAAGCCGCCTTCCTGCGCCGTGCGACAAAAGGAGCGCCATGCGTTTGCACATCAAGCTCAGTACGACCCTGCGTGACTACGTGAAAGGCTATGAACCGGAAAAGGGCCTGCACCTGGAGGTCCCCGACGGCATGACGGTCGGAGAGCTGGCGCGTCATATTGGTCTGCCGCTGGAAGAGATAAAAATCGTCATGGTCAACGGACGCCATAGTGAGGCGGACGACGCCATGCGCGACGGCGATCGTATTGCCTTTTTCCCCGCTGTGGGTGGCGGTTAGGCGTCCGTTGACCATGACCCAACAAGAACTCCGTTCCTTTTTTACACCGTATATCCGGGCTGTATACCCCTCTTGCGAGAGGGGCGGCCCGGATACGCTCTTTGTAGGGGAAGAAGGTCTCACGGCATGGGCCGGGCTCAAGGGCCTGACCCTGCGCGACGCCATGAGGGAACTGCTTTCCGTACATATCTGGCCGGAGCGCTTCCGTCGAAATTACGGCCTTTTTTCCGTTATGGCAATGCGGCATATGCTGAAAAGCCGGATTTTGCTGCTGGGCTGTGGCGGTCTCGGCGGGCATGTGTCAGCCCTGCTTGCGCGTATGGGCGTGGGAATGCTGCGTTTATGCGATTACGATGTGTTTGATGAAAGTAATCTCAATCGCCAGTATTTTGCCCTGCACGCCACTCTGGGAAAAGGAAAGGCCGCGGCGACCGCGGACGGCCTGCGCGCCATGGCTTCCCACATGGATTGCGAGGTTATTTCCGCTCCGGCCTCGGACGACACCCTGCCCGCGCTGGTGGCGGATATGGATCTGGCCGTGGACTGCCTCGACAGCATTCCCCTGAAAATGGCGCTGGAACGCGCGGCCCTGCAGGCCGGTGTCCCCTTTGTGCACGGCTCTGTGCTGCGCGAGGAGGGCTTCGCCTTCCTGAGCCTGAAGGAAGAGCGCCTTCCGTCGCTTTATCCGCACAGCGGCCGGGATGAGGACGAAAAAACGCGTGCGCAGGCCATGAGCGGCATCGCGGCCGCCGGGATTGCCTGCCTCATGGCACAACTCTGCACGCGCCATCTGTGCCGTGTGGCTGAAGGTCGCGAGACCGCGGCTTCGCCGCTCTATCATCTGGATTACAGCGTACCGGAACTGGAAAGCTTCTTTTCATGACGTTTTTTGAGGGGGAACCTTCTTTGCTCTGCTGTCGATGCCCGTAAGGCTGTCGTCTGACGGGCACGGCCTCCGGCCGCCCGTCGCCGCTGCGGCAAAAAGGGCCCCAGCCTTTCCGTAGTGAAGCGAAGAAGGCGTTTCCGTAGTTTTCCTTCAAGCTCCCCGTACTCCCTGAAATCCGCGTACTTGAGCATTTTATTTAAAAAAGGTGATGCGGCACAGCGCCGCCCGGCCCAAAGGAAAAGGAAGCGGAAAAAACGCGCGTTTCGTCACCCGTGTCGCCTGCGGAGCAAGACGGCGGGATTTATTTTTCAGGCAATAAAAAAAGCGCACTGCTTACACAGTGCGCTTGATTTGCTGGCGGAGCGGAAGGGACTCGAACCCTCGGCCTCCGGCGTGACAGGCCGGCGTTATAACCGTCTTAACTACCGCTCCGGGTATGGTGGGCAGTACAGGACTTGAACCTGTGGCCCCCGCCGTGTGAAGGCGGTGCTCTACCAGCTGAGCTAACTGCCCTCTCGGTGAAAAGAGTTCTACGCAAAGGAGGCCTGATCGTCAAGCACTTTTTTGCGACTTTTTGAAAAAAATTTTTGTGGCGGAAAAAAGAACAGGATTTTCATTTTCCTGTCGGACCGTCCTGCTTGCGGGCCGGGAAAGGCGGTGCTAGAAGTCTTTTCAGAAATGGTTACTGGTGGCGGATCGACTGGCGGCGGAACATTCCGGCCGGGGCGGCCCCACCCCCCTGATACGATTTTTTGTCCGGCTTTCTGCGGGAACGGAATACTCATGTCTGTAACAGCTTTTTTTCCACGCCGTGCCCGGCGTCTCTGGACAGGTCTTCTGTCCTGTGCCGTCGGTCTGGCCCTGTGCGCGGGATCGGCCGATGCGCAGGTCTACGACGGCAATGCCATCATGCGCCAGCCGATGCGCGAGAATTTGTGCGCTCTGACCTTTGATGACGGCCCTTCCCGCTATACGCCGCATATTCTTGATGTCCTGCGCGAGAACGGCATTCCGGCCACCTTCTTCATGCTCGGCAAGAACGTCAAGCTCTATCCCCAGCATGTGCAGCGCATTGTGGCCGAGGGGCACGAGGTCGGCAATCATTCCTTTTCTCATCCCAACTTGCGGCGCATATCCCGCGACCGCAAGCAGGAGGAAATCGAGATTACCGACAAGCTGCTCCGGGATCTGGGAGCGAATCCGATTTATATGCGGCCCCCCTATGGTTCCTATGACAAGGATGTTGTCGATATAGCCGGGCGTCTGGGCGTTACTGTGGTTCTCTGGTCGGTGGACAGTCAGGACTGGAAGCGTCGCCCTGCCAACTATGCCCAGATCATCAATGCCGTGGGGCGTGTCTTCCCCCCCGGAGAGATGCGCGGCATTCTGCTCTTTCATGATCCTCTCAAGACGACAGCCGCGGATCTTCCCAAGATTATTTCTGATTTGAAGGCCGGAGGCTGCCAGCGTTTCGTGACGGTATCCGAGTATATCAACAGCGTGCTGGATCCGGAACCGCCGCTGCTCTGGACGGAACGAAACCCGGCCCGGACGGCGCCCGACGCGGTGGCAGCGGAGCAGGAATCTGAGCCGCTGATGCCGCCGGAAAGCTATGCCAGCGCGCAGCGGAGCTGGCCCGCAGCAGTCGCCCGTGGCCGGAAGAGACCGCCGCGGCGGCTTCTCCGCCTCTCATGCCGTCCCGCGGCGCCTCGCATGCGCCGGAGAGCCTGTATACGCCGTCTGACGGTATGCCGGGAGAAGCGCCGCAGGTAGCCTTACCCTCTCTGGAACCCCGCAATGTGCCGACCCGGACGCTGGCAAGCCCGTTGCCGGACAGGCACGGGCTGCAACCCATATCGGACGGCATAGGGCCGCAAAGCTAGAGCGTTTCAACTTTGAAAAAGGTGAGACGCGGGGCGGCGGCACAGCGCCGCCCCGCCCACAGTAAGCGGAAAAACCGCGCTTTTTTCCGCGAAACGACAGGCCGTATGGTTTGAAATGCGAAGCTTTTCAAACTGAAAATGCTCTAAACAGCAAAACGCCGTCAACAGAATCTCTGTTGACGGCGTTTTTTCATGGACGCTGCGGGAAGGTATTTCCTCAGAAGGGGGCGGACAGGATTGGACGCGGCTATTACGGGGCTCGCGGTCGGGAAGAGGCGTTTGCAGGGATTCTGCAATGCGTCAGACAGACTCGTAGACGATGACGCCCTGCCCTTCCATATTGCTGGCAACGCTGCGGAACAGAGCGCTCATATCGTTGACGGCCCCCGACTTGGCGTCCGCTTCGGGGATGCCTGCCAGAGTATCAATAAAGATGGAAGGAAGATAGGTAACGGGGTCAATAAGCCCCCAGCTTGTCTTCTGTGCGATTTCTGCCGTCTGGGTATAGGGACTGTAGAACTGCATACGCTACCTCCCAGGACTTAGTTTCGTTTTCTTCCACCATAAAAGGCGCGACGGCGCGGGTCAAGCCTGCTCCGTCCTTATCCTGCAACGCGCGGAGGAGTTGTCATGGCGGACGAAGAAAGAATGTTGCTTTCCAGCCCTCTGGGCTTCCTGCTGCTGGGTGCCGATGCGTCAGGACTGACATCTGTGCGGCTTGTGAATGATTTTTACGCCGTTCAGGAGACGACATCCGATAATCCGTTTTTGCGGGAATCAGCCATGCAGATAAGAGCTTATTTTGCGGGAACACTGCGCCGGTTTGATGTGCCGCTGCATCCTGCGGGGACGCCGTTCCAACAGCGTGTCTGGGCCGCTCTGCGCGAGATTCCTTACGGGGAGACACGTTCTTACAAGGATATAGCGCAGGCTGTGGGCTCTCCACGTGCTTTTCGGGCCGTGGGCATGGCCAATCATAGAAACCCCCTGCTGCTTGTGACGCCCTGCCATCGGGTTATTGCCGCCAACGGAGCGCTGCGCGGTTTTGCCTGCGGGCTGGAGTGCAAGAGCTTTCTCTTGCGGTTCGAAAAAGAAAATATTCTTAAAAAATAATGTAAAACAATATGTTATATGTAATTTAGATCTCTTGCGGAAAAGCAGCAATAACAACGTAAACCGCAATGAAAAAATATTTATCTTGTAAATAAAACATGTTATGAAAAGAAAATTTATGACCCATCCTGGAGCATTTTCAGTTTGAAACGCTGTGCATTTCAAACCATACGGCCTGTCGTTTCACGGAAAAAGCACGTTTTTTTCCGCTTACTTTGGGCCGGGCGGCGCTGTGTCGCCGCCTCGCGTTTCATCTTTTTCAAAGTTGAAATGCTCTAAGCGGAAGAATGCCGCAGGCCGGGAAGGTGCGCTTGGCTGCGCGTGCTGAAGGAGAAAAAAGTCTGATAAACAAAAAAAGCGCACTGTGTAAACAGTGCGCTTTACTTTCTGGCGGAGCGGAAGGGACTCGAACCCTCGGCCTCCGGCGTGACAGGCCGGCGTTATAACCGTCTTAACTACCGCTCCGGGTATGGTGGGCAGTACAGGACTTGAACCTGTGGCCCCCGCCGTGTGAAGGCGGTGCTCTACCAGCTGAGCTAACTGCCCTCCCGGTGAAAAGAGTTCTACGGAAAAACCTTCGGGAGGTCAAGTAAAAAAATATTTTTCTTTCAGTTAATCGACTGGATGTCCCAAGGTTCTGTATTCATTGAGTTTATTTCTCAGTGTGCGCACCGATATACCGAGGAGCTCCGCAGCCTGGGTTCTGTTGCCGGACGTGGCTTCCAGCCCCTTGATGATCATCAGGCGTTCCATTTCATGCAGAGGGATGACAGGACCGGCGGCAAGAGCGTTCGTATCCACTTCCGGGGCGTCATGGCATGGCGAAGGTGAAGAAGTCTCCCCTTCCTCCTGCTCTTCTTCGTCAAACAGCGGCCATTCCTCTTCTTCCAGCAGAAAATGCGCGGGTTGCACGGGCTGTCCGTTGGCAAGCAGCACGGCCCGTTCCATAAGGTTCTGCAGTTCGCGTACATTACCGGGAAATTCGTAGGAGCGCAGCCACTCGATGGCGGCCTGCGACAGCTCCGCGGGCGGCAGGCCGTATTCCCGGGTATACATGTTCATGAAAAATTTGGCCAGTTCCAGCACGTCGTCGCCCCGCTCTCTGAGCGAAGGCAGGCGCAGGGGAATGACATTGAGGCGAAAATACAGGTCCTGCCGGAACTTCCCCTGTTTGACCCAGTCTTCCAGATCCCGGTTGGTGGTGGCCAGTACGCGGACGTCCACCTTGATGGTTTCGGTGCCCCCCACGCGATCCACTTCGCCTTCCTGCAGCACGCGGAGCAGCTTTGCCTGAAGGGCGAGGTCCATTTCGGAAATTTCGTCAAGCAGCAGCGTCCCGCCGTCGGCAAGCTCGAATTTGCCAAGCTTGCGGGCAATGGCTCCGGTGAAAGCACCCTTTTCATGCCCGAAGAGCTCGCTTTCAAGAAGATGCTCCGGAAGCGCGGCGCAGTTGACGGCAATAAAGGGGCCGGATGCACGTTTGCTCATGGCATGCAGGTAGCGGGAGAACATCTCCTTACCGGTACCGGATTCGCCGGAAATAAGGACTGTGGCCTTGGAGCCGGCAACCTGCCGCGCCAGCTTGAGGACACGCCGGATGGCCGGCGCATGTCCTACTATTTGCGGGCCCTTTTCGTAGGACGGTTTATGCCCTCCGAGCGTGGACAGGGCGGGAACAGGCACGGGGGAGCGCGGTTCGCGGGCTACGGCCGCTATCCGCTCCATATCAAGCGGTTCCAGCCAGTAGTCCCGCGCGCCCAGGCTCATCAGGCGTTCGGCTTCCTGGGCATCGCCCTTGTCTGTGATGATAATGACAGGAGGAAATTCGGCCTTGTCCGCGCCGAATGTCAGAAGTTCCTCCACCTTGAAGCCCGGCATGGAAGGACGGGCAAAGATAACGCCCGGGTCCGACTTCTCAAGAAAAAGAGAAGCCCCTTTCATGTTTTCGGCCATGCCAAGCTCGAAACCGGCGTCGCGCAGAGGCGCGAACACCGCGGAAACGGCCTGGGCCGGCGCAAGAAAAAGTAAACGGCGCATAGACATTGGGTTCATGTAGCGCGTTGCGGCGTATAATGCAACGTATCGCCGCCCCCTTCTTCCCGCAGACCCGTCATGTCCGGCACTGGCAAAACGCGAGTGTCTGTCATATAACGCCAGCCATGCAAAAAAAACATGTTGAAGAATTGTTGCACGCCGTGGCCGAAGGCTCGATGACCCCGGAAAGCGCTCTGGCCCGTCTTGCTCTCGAACCGGTGCAGGACACGCTGAACGGACTGGCGCTGGATACGCAGCGGGAGCTGCGCACCAATCTGGGCGAAGTCGTCTTTGCGCCCGGCAAGAGCGACGGCGCTCTGCTGGGCGCCGTGCGCGGGCTGTCGGCTGACGGAGCCCCGGTGCTGGTCAGCCGCGTTGACGCGCGGCAGGGCGCTCTGCTGCTGGAGCACTTTCCCGAAGGGCGTTTCTGGGAAGATGCCCGCCTGTTTGCCGTTGGCGACGGGGCGCTTCGCCTGGGGCCTCCCTGGCCGTCCCGGGGAAAGGCGCTGGTCGTGAGCGCCGGTGCGGCGGATATGCGCGTGGCTGCTGAAGCCTACGGCACGTTGCGTTTCTGGAATGTGGATTGCGGTTTTATTCCCGACGTGGGCGTTGCCGGCCTGCATCGGCTGACGCCGCATATTGATGCCATGCGCTCGGCAACCGTCATCATCGCTGTGGCCGGCATGGAGGGGGCCTTGCCCGGCGTGCTGGCCGGTCTGGTTCCCTGTCCCGTGCTGGCGGTGCCTTCCGGGGTTGGTTACGGCGTCGGCGAGGGGGGGCGTGCCGCCCTGAATACCATGCTGTGCAGCTGCGTTCCGGGCATTGCCGTCACCAATATCGACAACGGCTTTGGCGCGGCGGCCTTTGCGGCAAAATTGCTGCGCAACCTTCATGGCGAAGCGTCGCGTCGGGATTAGGCGCTTTTGTACTGGGAAAGATCATTGCTTGTCGTTGATCCCCGGCGCCCTTCATTGCAACGGGGACGCCCGGAGACAGAAAGTGACTTTTTTTCTCTCTCTGCCTTCTGTGCGCTGATGCCGGCGCAGGCGTGAGGCGCGTCATGGAGAGAAATATTTTGCGCTCTGGCATTACGACTGTCTGCAAGGCTGGAGTGTTTCAACTTTGAAAAAAGTGAAACGCGAGGCGGCGGCACAGCGCCGCCCGGCCAAAAGCGAGCGGAAAAACCGCGCTTTTCCGCGAAACGACAGGCCGTATGGTTTGAAATGCG
>CAMBWG010000031.1 GCA_945871415.1 uncultured Desulfovibrio sp. | reverse complement strand
TGGCCGGGCGGCGCTGTGCTTCCACCTCGCGTTTCACCTTTTTCAAAGTTGAAACGCTCCAGAGGCACATATAGTCTGCATGCTCTATTCATTTGAAAACGCTCCAACCGGCGCAGCACAGGCGGCCATCAGACGAAACAACAAATACGGAGCGGTTCACCTGTAGTGAACCGCTCCGTATTTGTTGTTTCAGAGCATTTTATCTTTGGAACAGCAGGCCGTATGGTGTGAAACGCACAGCGTTTCACACTGAAAACGCTCTGGCGCCGCAGGGACGGGAGTTATCCTTTGAGCAGGGGATTGTCGGTGGTAATCACCTCGGGAGCCCGTTCAAAGAGAAATTCACCGTTGCGCACCGAACAGGCAACAGAAACACGGTTGCAGATGGCTTCAAAGCCGCTCTTCGCATTCAGTACGATAAAGTTTGCGGGCTTGCCTTCCTCGACGCCGTACCTGTCAAGAATATTGAGAGTGCGCGCGCCCTTGATGGTGATGAAGTCCAGCGCATTTTCAAGTTCCTCAATGGACATCATCTGCGCAATATGCATACCGGCGTCCAGCACATACATCAGATTCCCGCTTCCCACAGGATACCAGGGATCGCTCATGGAATCCTGAGCAAAGCACACGTTCATCCCCGCCTCGGTCAGTTCCTTCACCCGGGTCAGACCGCGGCGCTTGGGGTAGGCATCAAAACGCCCCTGCAGATGGATGTTTTCCGTGGGGCAGGAAATGAAGTTGATCCTGGACAGCCCGAGCAGCTTGAACAGCTTGTAGGCATAGGCATTGTTGTACGAATGCATGGCGCAGGTATGGCTGGCCGTGGCGCGATCCGCAATGCCGGTGCGATACGCTTCCGCCGCCAGCACTTCCAGAAAACGCGACTGATCGTCATCCGTTTCGTCGCAGTGGATATCCACCATCTTGTCGTATTTTACAGCCAGTTCAAAGGCTTTGTGCACGCTCTTCACACCGTCTTCGCGGGTGAATTCAAAATGAGGAATGGCTCCGACGAGATCGGCCCCCATCTTCAAAGCCTCCTCGACCAGCTCATCCCCGCCCTTATAGGCATACATCCCTTCCTGCGGGAAGGCGATGATCTGCAGATCGCAGGTGTCCTTCACTTCCTCACGCAATTCCAGCATGGCCTGAAGCGCGGTCAGCTTGGGATCCGTAACGTCCACATGCGTACGGATATGCTGCACGCCGGTAAGGATTTCCTGCTTCATGGCCTGACGGGCCCGGGCCTTTATTTCTTCCTTGCTCAGACGCCCCTTGGTCTCGCTCCAGCGCTGGATCCCCTCAAAAAGAGAGCCGGTCTTGTTGGCCGCCGCGGGATTGAGCGCGGTGAACACATAATCAAGATGAATGTGCGGATCGCAATACGGCGGAACCACCAGCTTGCCGCCAAGATCGACGGTGCGTTCCACCGCGACACCGGCGCCGGCGCCCTGGCCGATGGTCTTGAACTTTCCGTCTTCAACAAGAATATCCGTGAGGCCGTCCCGCCCCTTCAGCACGGCATTAGTAAACAGGGTGCGTGTCATCGCTCTCTCCTTCATAATGCGAGAAGTATTCGGAAATGCGCCTTGCCCAACGCGACGCATACCCGGACCATACCCGCCGGAGAAAGCAAAGGCATGAGGCAAAGTATACGAAAAACGGCGCTTTTGCTTGTGCTCCCGCTGCACAAATAACCGCCTTATTTTTTGTTGATTGTACACATTGTTGCCCCCCCTGCCCGATGCTAGCTTCAGAACGCGCCTCTGACCGGCGACGGAATGCCTCCCCCCGGGGAAAGTCCGGAATCACCATCTGAAACGCAAAGGAGATGTTTTATGGCAATCAGAATGAGCGAAATGACGTGGATGGAATTCAACAGCAAAATCAAGGAAGGCGCTGTCACAATTCTTCCCATCGGCGCCTGTGAACAGCACGGCCCGCACCTGCCTCTGAACGTCGATACCGTGCTGGCTCAGGGCTTTGCGGAAAGACTGGCGGAACGCATCGGCGGCGTTGTGGCCCCGGCCATCAACTACGGTTACCGCTCCAAGCCTCTCTCCGGCGGCGGCCCGCTTTTCCCCGGCACCGTGGACCTTTCCGGTGAAACGCTCATCCGGCTGACCTTCGATATCCTTGAAGAACTCATCAAGGACGGTGTGAAGAACATCCTGGTTCTGAGCTGCCATTTCGAAAACGAAGCCTTTGTGTGCGAAGCCGTCGATCTCGTAACCCAGAAGTACGGAGACAAGGCCAAGGTGCTTATTGCCAACTGGTGGGATCCCATGCCGGAAGAAATCATCGGCAAGGTCTTCGACGAAGTTCCCTTCCCCGGCTGGGCCTTTGAGCACGCCGCCGTGACGGAAACGTCGCTGATGATGGCCATGGCTCCCGAACTGGTGCACGAAGATCGCATGGTCGATACGCAGGGCGCCACCCCCTGCCCCTACCACATCTATCCCGTTCCCCAGGGCGCTGTGCCGGATACCGGCGTTCTTGCCCCGGCCCGCTCCTCCTCCGCCGCACGCGGACAGATCATCATCGACAGCGTGCTGATCGAACTGGAAAAGATCTGCAAAAAGGAATTCAAGTAATCGACGCAAATCCATAAAAAAGCCGCTGCCGGACTACTCCGGCGGCGGCTTGAAAGCGAGGTTTTATGAAAGGCATCATCCTGACAATGCTTTCCGCCATCGCCTTTGGCTTTGCCTTTACTCTGGGGCCAATGACGTATGGCGACGGCGGCAGCAATCCGACAACCCTCACGTTTCTGAGAAATGCCCTGAGCCTTCCCGTACTGTTCCTTATCCTGCGTTACCAGGGCATATCTCTTGCGGTGACGGGGAAAGAACTCCTGAGCCTGACCATACTTGGCGGCATAGGCAACGCGTTCACCACCCTGCTGCTGTTCATTTCATTTTCTCTCATCGACGTGGGCATAGCCACCACCATCCACTTCATCTATCCCGTATTTGTAACCATCGGCTGCGTACTGTTTTTCAAGGAAAAGCTGGGTTTCAAAAAGGTCGTATCCCTGCTGGTGGCAACCTGCGGCATCGCCTGCTTCTTCTTCGGAGTCGACACGTCGCAGGGCCTGCGGGGCGGCATGATCCTCGGCCTCGCCCTGGCCGTCATTTCCGGCGTAACCTATGCCTTTTACATCATCTATCTTGACAAAAGCGGCCTCAAGAATCAGCCCGTCTTCAAAATTACCTTTTATGTCGCGCTGATGAGCACCATAGCCATGGGCGTTTACGGCACGGCCACAGGCGATCTCACACTGAGTACGCTTACGCCGAAATCCTGGGGAATATCCCTCGCCTTCTCCCTGCTCTGCACCGTCATAGCGCTTTCCCTGCTCCAGATCGGCATCAAGTATGTGGGAGCTTCCACCGCCGCCATTCTGACGACCTTTGAACCGATTACAAGCATCGTCTGCGGCGTGATCCTGCTCGGGGAAACCATTACAACGGTTAAAATCATTGCCTGTTCCCTGATTATGATCGGCGTCGTCATGCTCTCCCTTGCCAAAGAAAACAAGAACGGGAACATCAGCGCTTCCGAAGGCTGATATTCCCGTTGGCATGACCAGTGAAGGCGGGGCTTTTCCAATGCCCCGGCCCGGAAATCCTCGCGCCGGAAGGCGGGAGGATTTCATGCGTCCTGAAGATACTCCCTGATCAGAATACTCGCCAGAAGGTTCATGCGCGTACGGGCATCTTCCAGCTCCCAGCCCGTCAAATCCCGTATCTGATTCAGACGATACAGCAGCGTATTCCGGTGAACAAAAATATCCTGCGCCGTTCTCGTAATGTTGCCGTTGCACATCAGATAGCCTCTGAGCGTAGCCACAAGCGAAGCATTGTTCTCTCTGTCGTATTCCAGCAGAGGATCAAGAAAATCGTGGTAATATTCCCGCAGTGCATCAGAGTCGTTCATATGAAGCAACAAATTATAAATTCCAAGTTTTTTATGATGCACGACGTTGAATCCGCCGACTTTTTCAGCAAGTTCCAATGCTGAAAGGGCCTCCCTGCAACTCTTTCGCACATCCCTGCCGCCGGTGTATATTCTTCCGAATGACAGGATAACGCCGTCATCGCCGCATAAGTGGCTGATGACGTCACGTGAGGCTTCAAGATAGGCAACCGCCTCATCGGCCTTTTTTCGGGAAGAAGCCGCCGCCAGACAAACGACCCTGTGTTCCTGAATAAGAGTATATATCTTCATATTTTTGACGGAACAAAGGGAAAGAACGTGATACTGAAGCCGTTCTGCAGCGCCGGAACACTCCTTTTTCTTCGCAGACAGTCCGAACATGCAGACAAAGCAGAAAAAATCCTGAGGCCGCTCTTCGGGAAACAGGTGGCGCATCAGCTCCGGCACGTCCCCTTCCGAGGCAAACAGCAGTCTGCCGAGAGTATCTTCCTCCTTCCTGCGCTCCAGCTTGTCCCGGATGATCAGGTCGGCGATTTCCTTCATGACATCGACCAGCTTGAGCTGAAACGGCATGGCAAACAGAGGAAATTCCGCCGCATCGGCCTGTTCCGCCAGTTCCCGGGGAACCTCTGCTATATATTCGCTGCCGACAAGAATAACCAGCCCGGCAAGATTATTACGGATACATTCGTCGAGAATTCCGGGCAGCATATCCTGACCGTGCTCAATGCCAGTAATGAACAGCAGCTCTCCGCCATGCACCCAGGGAGAAATCTCCGTCGTCTGCCCGATATGGGGCCAGGTAATGACGCGCTCCAGTCCTTTGCTCCCCGCAAGCAGCCTGATGGACGAAAAGCTTTTCAACGCTGACAAATCATTACACGTTACAGGCATTGTCGCTCCTTATGACAGGTAAGGTTCGAATACCGCCCGAGAAGCTCCAGCGCGTTTTAGCTTTGAAAAAGATAAAACGCGAGGCGGCGGCACAGCGCCGCCCGGCCCGAATTGAGCGGAAAAACGCGCTTTTTCCGCGAGACGGCAGGCCGTATGGTTTGAAACGCACTGCGCTTCAAGAAGGCTGCGCACTCCCGCAGCTCGACGGGGACATCGCGAAAGACTGTGTCCTGCACAGCGGGAGCATAGCCGATTTTTCCAAAATCAAAAAGCGCACAGGATGCGCGCCTTATTGCAGCAGCTCATAGGCGGCCCGTGCGGCGGCGGCTGCCAGCGCGTCGGTATCGGCGTCGCTTTCCAGCGACTGCATGACAAAGGCCGCCATATAGACGCGTCTGCCGTCGGGGAGCTGGAAAAAGCCGACGTCATTACCGGCAAAACGCAGTCCCCCGGGGCTGCGATCGCTGCTTCCGGTCTTGTGCCCAAGGCGGGCTTCCGGGGGCAGACCGGCTGCCAGACGCCCACCGCCGGTCGTCGTGGCGCGCATACACTCGGCCAGACATGCCTTGTACGGCTCGCCTATGTGCGGCGCTTCAAAAAAGCCGCGCAGCAGCCGGACCACGGCGCGCGGCGTGCTCCAGTTGGCATACTGATTGTAGATATTGTCGTGCATGCCGGCTTCATTCATACGCAGCTCCAGAGGCTCGCCGCCCAGAGCCCGCGCCGTTGCCCGCACCTGTTCCAGACCGCCGAACTTTGCAAGAAGTATGTCGCAGGCGTTGTTGTCGCTCTCCGCAATCATGTAACGCAGGACTTCCCGCAGGGGAAGCGTCACGCTCTGTCCCTTGCTCGCGTCACGCATGGGGCTGTATGTATCGGGAAGCAGCTGTTCCGAGGGAATATGCACCGGCTGCGTCAGCGAGCCCCCTTCCCGCGACAGCTTTTCCAGTACGTTCATGGCCACATGGAGCTTGAACACACTGAGCAGGGGAAAAGGGCTGTCGGCATGCAATCCCGCTTCCTGCCCGCGTTCATCCAGCAGAGCAAAGCCCGCTATGGCCCGGGCGTCCCGGCATTCCTGCCGCCAGCGGGATTCCAGCGGCGATTCGACGCTTTCCGCGCAGGAAAGACCGGGAAGAAGCAACGACACACAAAGCGCACCCACGAACAGTAAACGCATACTGCCTCCGATAAAAACGGCGTTTTCATTCGCATGAAAACGCCGTTTCGTCATACTAGAGCATTTTCAGTTTGAAACGCTGCGCGTTTCAAACCATACGGCCTGTCGTTTCGCGGAAAAACGCGGTTTTTCCGCTCACTTTGGGCCGGGCGGCGCTGTGCCGCCGCGTTTCACCTTTTTAAAAGGCAAAACGCTCTATTCCGAAACCGCCATGGCGGCCTTGATTCTTTTCTTTTCCTGATACATACGCCTGTCGCACTCCCTGATCATGACTTCGACATTGGGGGGCGCGACCTCCCAGAGCGCTCCCAGCGACAGAGCTCCGGGATGCTTGCGCTCGCATTCCATGCGCATATTCCATATTTTCTTATGAAACATATCCTGAGCAATATTCCGGCACAAAAAGACAAATTCATCGCCGCCAATACGGAAAATATCACTGCTGCGAAAATGTTTTGAAAAAATATTGCTCATGGACGTTATATATTCATCGCCCTTTTCATGCCCATAGGTGTCATTGATAAATTTCAGATTATTAAGGTCAATGTAAATGACGCCCATATTGTCGATTTTTTCTTCGGCAAGACGTTTGCAGGTTGCCTGATAGGCATTGCGATTGCCGAGGCCCGTCAGAGAATCGTGCAGACTGATGGAACGCAGCTCATCCGCCAGACGCGTACGGGATATGGTATTGTCCATAAAATAGGCAAGCGAATGCAGCAGCGTGAAATCCCCCAGACAATTCTTGGGATTATCGACGCCGATAAAGCCGGTCAGAATACCGTCCAGATGCAGCGGTACGGCAAAAAGCCGCTGTATGCCCTGCCGCTTGAGGGTGGCATACAGATCAGGATGCGCATCACGAATATCTTCCAGATTCTCTATGATGACTTCCCGGCTGTTCAGGAACAGCTCCATCCACGGGGATACCAGAGCAATGGGAAGGTTCTGGAGAGTATGCATCTGCGGATCGATGCCGGGAGCGCACCATTCATGCGTATTATGAACAACCCTCCGGTTGCTGCTGTCGTGCCCGCTCTCAAAAACATAGCAGCGATCCGCGTGATACTGCCTGCCGGCAAGCTCAATACTCCTCTCGATAGCCCGGTTGGAATCGTCTTCCTCAAGAAGTATCCGAACGCATTTGATCAGGGTCTGCTCAAATTCGAGCTTCTGCTGGACAACCTGCTGTTCAAGCACCTTTTCCGTGATATCGGTCGCAATCTCCATATGAAGCGTGCGGCCCTGATGCCTGATGAGCTTGTCCTTGATGAGGAAATGCCTGTTGATCTTGCTGTTGTAAAATTCCCAGATATAAAAGGAATCAAAATTCAGCTTGGCCATCGGGCAGAAGGGGCAGGGCTCGTCAAGCCCCTGAAAAAGCTTATGGCATTTCTGCTGCTCGAGCGTCTCCAACCCGAAGGATCGCATGCAGTTGTCATTGATCCAGAGCAGTTCATACGTCTTGGGATCATTGACATAAATGATGCCGTCAAGAGAAGAGGCCACAGAACCGGACAGACAGGCGCAGTTCCCCAGAGGGCAGGAATAGGTAGTGTCAGAACGGCGTTGCATCATCACTCCGGCTTACGGCACGGGGCGTACGGCCGGAAACCACGACTCCGGTGACGACGGCAACGACAGCGCCGGAAAACGCTGATGGTAAAGAACGTTGCACCGCCGGACAAGGCACGTCCCCTGTGCGGCCGAATACAGAATGTTTCGGTCAGACAGTTTCTGAAGACTTGCAAAAAAAGCAAGTTTCCTCACAGGAAGTGACATACATGTGACCTTTTGTCCAGATTATAGACACAAAATGCTACTCAGACAAAAATTTTTTTTGATTTTACAATTCGTTACACTAGAGCGTTTCAACTTTGAAAAAAGTGAAACGCGCAGCGTCTTCCGGCAGCGCCGCTTTCGCGGTGCCGGAAGACGCTGCGGAAACGCCCGTCATGCGTCCGCTGTTATTACGGGGATATTTGCCGCCGCATGTGTTCCAGATGGAACATGTTGCCTTTGAAAAAAGCAATATGCGAGGCGGCGGCACAACGCCGCCCGGCCCGAAGTGAGCGGGAAAAAACACGTTTTTCCCGCGAAACGACAGGCCATATGATTTGAAACGCACAGCGTTTCGAACTAAAAAGGCTCTAAAAAGAGATAAAACAGTTATTTTACCGCGGACAGCGCGGCATAGTCCGCGTCGCTGACGGGCTCCAGCCATTCGTTGCGCGTGTCTTCCCCGGGAATCTCCACGGCCAGATGCACAAACCAGCTGTCGGCGGCCGCGCCGTGCCAGTGCCTGACGCCGGCGGGAATATGCACGACATCGCCGGCGCGCAGGGCCCGGGCGGGTTTGCCCCACTCCTGATACCAGCCGCGCCCGGCAGTGCAGAGCAATATCTGCCCGCCGCCCCGGGCGGCATGATGCACATGCCAGTTGTTGCGGCATCCGGGTTCAAAGGTCACGTTGCCGATAACGACTCCCTCCGTGGACAGCATGTTCAGATAACTGTCTCCCACAAAATACCGGGCATAGGCCGTATTGGCGTTCCCGCGCGGGAACGGCCCCAGTGCGTCCTGCATTTGACTCTCCTTCTGTATGTCCTGTTTCTGCACGGAAGCGCCCGCCGCCGTATCCGCCGCCATGACGGAAGAATGGGGAAGCACGCAGCCCAGCGCCAGCAGGCAGGCAAGAGTACCAATAAAACCTTTCATACAACGCCCCCGAATCAGGAATCCTGCAACACGGCATTGACGCAGCCCAGCGCATTCAGCGTGCGGGGGAAGCCGATGTACGGCAGCAGCTGTGCCAGCGCGTCCACAAGATTCTGTTTGCTGTTGCCCACGGCCGCGTTGCCCTGCACGTGCGCCCTGACCTGCGCCTCGCAGCCGCCCAGTGCGCTGATCATGCAGAATGTCAGCAGTTCCCGCATTTTCAGGTCAAGCCCCGTACGCGTGTAGATGTCGCCAAAGCAGAAGGCCGAAAGGTAATTCACCATAATGTCCCGCTGCCCTTCCGCCGCAGAGGCGTGCATCTTATCTATGGCTTCGCCGAAAATCTTCTTCTGAACGGCCACGCCATCCCTGAAACGCGTCTCTTCCGTTACCGTACCCTGCGCCAGCAAAGGCAGAGCAATGCCCTGCTCCGTAAAGACCTCGTTGACCAGACGCAGCGCGCTTTCCGTCCGGGGAAAGCCCACATAGGGAGCGCACTGATAGACGGATTCCCTGATCTCCACCGGCGTCGCGCCCGCGCGCAGGGCCGCTTCCGTATGCAGCTTCATTTCGTCCAGCGTCTGCCCGGCCACCAGCGCCACCAGCGTAATCAGCGACCGCTGACGCGCATCCAGCGTGCCGCGCTCCGCAATTTCGCCATACACAAGGCGTTCGCGCATGGCCGTAAGTTCGGGGTCCGTCTGAGCCAGGGGCGTCCGCGCATCCCCGAGAAACTGCTGCCTGTTCCTTTCTGCTTTCTGAATTCTGTCCATGCCGTTTACTCCGTTGGTACCTTCCGCGAGCACGCCGTGCGACGGCGCAAGAATGCCCGTCGCCATGACGACCGCCAGCGATGCCGCAACAACATATTTCAGCCTCATACATCCTCTCTTCCGTCCCGACACCGCGTCTCGCAGAGCATTTTCAGTTTGAAACGCTCTAACGATGCTCCCCCCGGCAACACAAAGAGACAAAACGCGGGCGGGGCGTCCCGGCTCCTGTTACTGAAGCATAGGCCGCCCCGCCCGTGAAAAACAGAGAGGATTCTCGCTTTTTTTTGCCTGAAAGACGCAAAGAAAAGCCGTCACACCAGAAGCCACAGCATTGCCCGCAAAAAGAAATCCTGCGGATTGCCGCTCCGTTTCAGCCTGCGCAGGGCCATACGCGCCACATGCCTTTTCCAGATGCCGCTCTGCACATGAAGATAGTGGTTTTTTCAAGCCCGCACCGCATGGTCGAAAATTGGTTCGCCTGGCGTACAGGGCGCGCGATCTTCGGGAAAATAGCGGCAAAGCCCCGCCTTCATGACATCCAGAAACCGCTCCTCAAGATAGGAGCTGCGGCCCGCCCAGCGATCCGCCAGCGTATCGCAACGGCGGCGGCGCGCATGAGCTTTGCCTAATCCTCGGCCGTAGGTTCAGAAGCCCGCGCCGCAAACTCTGCCCACGGGCAGTGCGCCAGCATGTGGAAAGAAACTTCCGGCAGCCGCATGTATACCTCCGTTCTTTCACGGATCAGAGTATTTTTAGTCTGAAAGGCTTTGCGGCCGTTCCCCGAGCAGCTGCGGCACGAGCTGCGGAATATCCACAGGCCAGAAACAGGCCGGGCGCGGGCGGGCCACGCCGGGACGTCCGGTCTGCGGCCGACAGGCAAGAACAGCCTCCCGCCACTGGCGCGGCACGGCCGCGCCTCCATAGACCGCGCCCAGCAATGCGCCGCAGATGGCGGCATTGGTATCCGTGTCGCCGCCGCGCATGACCGTATCCACAACGCCTTCCTCAAAACCGGGCGCATGCAGCAGTTGCCAGATGGCATTATGAAAGGCCACAAGCACCCAGCCCTGATGCGTCATGAAGTCATCAGGCGGGCTGACGGCGGCTCTGTCCAGCACGTCGCGCAGCGAAGCTTCCAGCGGCATGCGTTCCGCCAGCTCCAGCAGATACGCGTGCAGACGGCCGGACGGGCCGCCGCCGCGAACGGCTTCCGCAATGAGACAGACATAAAGCGCATTGGCCTGCAGGCAGACCGGGTGCGAATGCGTCAGGGCCGCATCTTCCCGCGCCCAGCGGGCCGCGTCCTGCCACGGAAATCGCGCGCTGAAAATACCCAGCGGGCTGACGCGCATGAGCGCGCCGTTGGCCTGACTGTCCGGCGAGCGACGGCCGTTCAGAGCGGCGGTAATGGTCGCGCCCTGCGAAAACGGCCGGGAAGCCAGCCAGAAACGATATCTCCGCAAGGCCTCCTGCGCGTCATATGCCGGAGCATGCGCCAGATGGCGGGCCAGCATGAGCGCCATTTCAGAATCGTCCGTCGGCTGCCCGGCCAGCGTGTCCCACACGCCGCCGTCCGCCAGCCGCCGCACGCCCTCCGGCCAGGCGGTCCGGATTTCCTCCGGGCTTCTGAACTCTACCAGACTGCCGAGAGAATCCCCGGCAACCTGCCCCAGAAAGCAGCCCAGAGCGCGATCTTCCCATTCCTTCGGATAAGCGTTCATATTGCTTTCCTCTTTATCAGGGAGCCGTCCTGTTTTCTTCGGGCCCGGACAAGGACACGCAACCGGCCCTGTCGATCAAATCCCGCCCTTCCGGGCCGCATATCCAGTGCAAAAGCATCTCGGCTTCCTTCCGTACGGATGTCTTTGTCTCCGCCACAAACGACACAGACAACGGATATCTGCCGCTGCTGTTTCCTGCCCGCGCATGACCATCTCCACCAGTGCCCGCCTGTTGCGGAACCCATTTGTCCGAAAGACGACCAGCTCCGCATCCCGGCCGCCGACCTCGCTCCAGCGTACAATCTCCCGGCGTACATATCCCGTACCTGCTCCAGACACAGCCATGTCACCGGGGTGTCTTTATGCACAAAAAAGACGGGAGCATCAGAAGCAACGGGCGTAAGCATCAGCTTTCCCAGTGTCTTTTCCGATGCGGACAGCCGTTTTGCCGGAGGCATATCCACGAACGCCACGTCCAGAGCGTTTCAACTTTGAAAAAGGTGAAACTTGAGGCGGCGGCACGGCGCCTCCCGGCACGAAGTGAGCGGAAAAAACGCGCTTTTTCCGCGAAACGACAGGCCGTATGGTTTGAAAAGCACAGCGTTTCAAACTGAAAATGCGCTATGACATCCCGCCTCAGCCACTCAGAAATAGCGGGGGTGTATCTCCCGCCCGGACGGGGACTATCGCCGGGAATCCACAAAGAAGGCGGCCTTACAGGCCGGACAAGGCGATTC
>CAMBWG010000030.1 GCA_945871415.1 uncultured Desulfovibrio sp. | reverse complement strand
GGCCGTGCCCGTCAGGCGACGCAGGAGCCTTACGGGCATCGACAGCAGAGCAAATGGGTTTCTTCCCCCCTCAAGAATATAAAGAGTATTTCTTACCGGCTGCGGCCTTGCAGGTGCAGCCAGTCGTCGAGGATGGAGACCAGCAGCTGATCGCCGCGCTGTGCGGCAAGGTTCCGGGCGTGGCGGGCCTGCTGCCGGCGCAGACACACGGCGTCCGGAGTTTCGCGCAGCATGTTCAGAACCGCGTCGGCCAGCGACGTTTTGTTCTGCCGCCGGGCACAGGTCAGCAGGGCGCGCTGGGCTGTCGGCACGGGGAAGAAGCTTACGGCCTCGCCCAGACTTTCCAGAGCGGCCGCGCCTTGTCCGGCCTGCTCCTGCAAGGCGGCCAGCCGCAACCAGCCGTCCAGCCAGAGGGGCTCCCGTTCCAGCGCCGACGTTAAGGCGTCTTCGCTGTCCGGTGTTGCCGCAAGATCCCGAAGCCGTTCCGCGCAGGGCTGCACGTAGGTGACGAGTTGCGGACTCAGACAGGCCGTATAGCCGTCCGTCTGGACAAGATGATGGATATCGGGGCGGACAACGTCGCCCCAGCGGGCGGTAAAAAGATCGGCATTGGCCTCATTATGCGCTTTGCGGCCGGGCGTCCGTCCTTCGTGGTGGATGACGACGCTTTCGGGAACGACGCGCAGCGCCAGCCCCCGGCGGCGCAGGGCAAAACAGAGGTCCATGTCTTCATAGCCGTTACGGTAACCTTCATCAAAGCCGCCGCAGGCGTCGAAGTCCGCGCGCCGCAGGGCCAGACAGGCTCCCGTGATGGCCTGCAGCGCATGCGGGCGGCGCAGCGCCGGATGGCTTCCCGGAAAACGGGCGTAGAGATGTCCGGGGTTGCCGAAGAGGGAAAAGCAGATGCCGCAGTGCTGATTGCGTCCGTCGGGGTAGAGCAGCAACGGGCCGGCAGCGCCAACGGCGTTGTTTTGCAGAGCCTCGTGGAGCGGCGCGAGCCAGGGGGATGCTACGGTGGTGTCATTATTCAGAAAGAGCAGCAGGGAGCCGCGCGCGGCACGCGCACCGGCATTGCATCCGGCGGCAAAACCCTGATTTTCTTTCAGCCGCAGACGCGTAAAACGGCTGCCGAACAGAGCGTCGCCCGTTGCGGCAAGCGCTGTGGCGGTGGCGTCCGTGGAACCGTTGTCCACCACCAGCACTTCGGCAAGCAGCGCTTCCCCTTCGTCCTGCGCCGCCAGCGAGCGTAGGCAGGCCAGCGTTGTTTCCCAGAGATTCCAGGCCGGGATGATGATTGAAAAGGCCATACGCGGCTCCCGGACAGCGCGTTATTCCATGCTGACGGGCGGGCGCTGCAACTGGCGTTGCAGCTCCGTCTGCGCGGCTTCGGCATCAAGACCCATGCGTTGCGCCAGTTGCGGCAGATTGTCCACGGCATCGCAGGGGCGGACATAGAGCGGAGTAATATCCTCGTGTGTGTAATCGCCGTGGCGTGCCAGAAGGCGCAGGGCATCTATGGAGGGGAGACGCAGCTGATCAAGGCAGAGCAGTTCGGGCTGTGCCGCGAGCTGCGTCAGCAGACCGGCGTTGCGTTGCAGCCCGCTGCCGCAGACAGCGCCAGGCGTGCCGGTCAGACGCGCAAGAACGTCTTCGGGGCTGCACAGTCGGACACTCTCGACAGGTTGTGCGGGGATGCTCCAGCCGTAGGAAACATAGGGCTGAAAGTGCACCAGATTGCGCCGGGCGTGCGTCAGAACAGCTATGGGCGTGCCGTAGGGCAGACGGCGATCCATCGCCGCGGATGTGGCCAGAGCCTGCAGGTAATCGAGTCCGGCCAGCTGCAGTCCCGGCGCCGTGCGGCGCAGTGCCGCGGCCGTGGTCAGCACAAGACGCACACCGGTGAAGGAACCCGGTCCGCGCACGCAGGCGATGCGGCGCAATTGCCGCAGGCGCAGGCCGCAGGCGCGGGACATGTCCGCCAGCGCAGGGGCCAGAATTTCCGTGGCGCGATCGCTGCGGCCCCAGCGCTGGGCGCAGATCAATTCCTCGTCATGCGTCAGCACCATCTGCAGCGCGCCTTCCGCGGCATTGAGAATGAGTTCCCAGCCGGTACCTTCGGAATCCATATCCATGATGCTGTGTCTCCCGTTTTCTCTAGAGCATTTTCAGTTTGAAACGCTGTGCGTTTTAAACCATACGGCCTGTCGTTTCGTGGAAAAAGCGCAGTTTTCCCGCTCACTTTGGACCGGGCGGCGCTGTGCCGCCTCGAGTTTCACCTTTTTCAACGTTGAAACGCTCTAGGGCCTGTTGGCACTGATTTTTCTACTTATTTCAAATAAATGAAAAATGAGACCTGCAAATAACCTTTGAAGGCTGCTTGCCGCATGGCCTGTGTCCCTCTGAAAAAGCGCGTTGGGGGAAGGATAGGGGGGCTGGGGGGAAGGAAACCTCCTTGCGCGCCAGCCAAGGGATGGGGTTTCCTTCCCCCCAGAAGGACGATTCAGTGTTGGCAGGCCCTACCCCCGCAGAATGCGCATGATGTCGTTATAGGTGGCAAAGATCATGAGCATGGCGAGCAGCACCACGCCGAAGCGCATGCCCCAGGTCTGGATAACCTGCGGGACGGGACGGCGGAAGATAATTTCCAGCAGGAAGAACAGAATCTGTCCGCCGTCCAGCACGGGAACGGGCAGCAGATTCAGGACGCCGAGGTTGATGCTGATCAGGGCCGCCAGCCCGAGCAGGCCCACAAGCCCCTGTTCCGCCTGCTGGCCGACCATCTGGGCAATCATGATGGGGCCGCCCACCTGATCGGCGGGGATGACGCGCTGCACCAGCTTGACGATGCTTTTCCATGTCAGGTCCAGAAGTTGTCCGGTCTGGGCCAGGCCCTCGCGCGCGGCCTCAAAGAAGCCGAGCTCCACGCGCCGCACATTGCCGGAAGCGGTGATGCCCACAAGCCAGGCCTTTTCGTCTTCGCGGAAAATGTTCTTGCGGACGGAAAGGCGGGGCGTGACGGTGACTTGCAGCACCTGAGCGTCCTTGGAAACCACGCCGGAAAGACTGGTCACGCCGACAGTGTTGTCGGCGGCGGTGCGCGGCCGGGAAATCATGAGCTGCAACGGACTGCCGCCGCTGTTGTTGATGGCGTCGGCCATTTCCTTCCATTCCTGAATAGGCGCGCCGTTGATACGCAGAATGGTGTCGCCGGGGAGCAGACCGGCCACGGCCGCGGGACTACCGGCCTCCACTTTGCCCACATGCGGCAGCAGCAGACCCATGCCCCAGCCATAGGCCATAATCCAGCACAGCAGCCAGGCCAGAATGATATTGAAAAGCGGCCCGGCCGCCACAACCAGCAGCCGCTGCCAGGCGGGGCGGAAGGAAAAGCACTCCTCGGGCGTGAATCCGTCGGGCAGTTCGGAGGTCTTGTCGCCGTCCTCGTACTCGCCCACCAGCGCCACATACCCGCCCAGCGGCACCAGCGACAGGGCATATTCCGTTTTGCCGTGTTTCCAGGTCAGCAGCTTGGGGCCAAAGCCCAGAGAAAAGGTCGAAACGCCCATACCCAGGGCGCGGGCCACGAGAAAGTGCCCCAGTTCATGAAAGAAGATCAGACCGCCCAGAACAATGACGGCGGCAATAATGGTTGTCAGCACTCGTTTACTCCAGAGCGCGCCAGCTTGCGTGCCAGCGCGCGGCTTTGTTGATCAAGAAGGCGGATACGCTCCAGGGCTTCGCAGGCATGAGCGGCCGCGCTTTCCGGTCCGGCCGACGGGTCCGGCAGGCTCCACGGACGGCAGGAGTCAATTTCCCGCTCGTGGCGCGCCATGACTTCGGCGATGATATCGGTAATATCCGTGAAGCCGCATTGCCCGGCAAGGAAAAGCTCCACGGCCGCTTCATTGGCGGCATTCATTACGACGCAGGTTCCTCCCCTGCGTTCCAGCGCCTGCCATGCCAGCGAGACGGCGGGGAAGGCCTCCCGGTCCGGTTCAAAGAATTCCAGCGGGCCGCAGGTGAACAGATCGAGCCCCGGCGCGTTCACAGATAAGCATTCCGGCCAGAGGAGGCAATGCCCGATGGGCAGACGCATGTCCGCGGGACCCATTTGCGCCAGCAGGCCGCCGTCCCGGAAGCGGACGAGAGAATGCACCACGGATTGCGGATGCACGGCCACGCGAAGGGCGTTCGCCGGAATACCGTATAAGTGGAAGGCTTCCACCACTTCCAGCGCCTTGTTCATCATGGTGGCGGAATCAATGGTGATTTTTGCTCCCATGCTCCAATTGGGATGCTTCAGGGCCTGCTCCCGGGTCACATGCAGCAGTTCGGCGCGGCTTCGTCCCCGGAAGGGACCGCCCGAAGCCGTCAGGATGAGTTCCTGAGCATCCTGCCCGCGTCCGGCAAGGCACTGGAACAGGGCGTTGTGTTCCGAGTCCACCGGCAGAATGACGGCGCCGCGCGCCGTGCAGATACGACGGAGCAGATCTCCCGCCAGCACCAGTGATTCCTTGTTGGCCAGCGCAATAATTTTCCCCGCCAGCGCGGCCGCCAGCGTCCCGGCCAGTCCGGCCGCGCCGACCTGTGCGGAAAGCACTATGCGGGCTTCCGGAAGAGAGGCCATGCGGGCATAGCCGTCCGGGCCGGTCAGAATTTTCGGCGCGTAGCCGTCAAGGCGCGCTTCGCGCAGCTGCGTTCGTAAATCCGCGGCAGACTGTTCATCCAGTACAGCGAGGAAGGGGGGACGAAACTCCGCCGCCTGTGCGGCCAGTACCGACACATTGCGCGCGCAGGCAAGTCCCAGAACCTGAAAGCGGTCGGCGTGCGCGCGGATGACCTTAAGGGTATTGCCGCCAATGGAGCCCGTGGAGCCCAGAATGACAATGGGCCGTCGCCCTTGCAGGGCTTCGGGAGCGGGAGGTTCGGAAATATAGTCGATGGTCGGACCGCCCCGACCGGGCCAGAGTGCCGTCATCACGAACTCCTTGCTTCTCGTCGTCATTATTCAGGTTGGGAAGATAACTTGTTTTCGCAGCCGCCACCCGGGCTAAAACGGGCGGAAAAACTGCGTTTTTTCCGCAAAACGACAGGCGTATGATTTGAAGCGCTCATGGCTTTTGTGTCGCAGCGGGCATGGACGGACGCATGCGATACGTCCGGCCTTCGCAACGGAAAGGCCGGGCTCTCTGCATACGCGGAGGGCCCAGCCCCGAATGGCCAGTCGCTTCTGCCAGTACTCTTTAGAGCGTCTTACCTTTTCCAAAAGTAAGGCGCGAAGCGGCGGCACAGCGCCGTACGGTCAGAAGTAAACGGAAAAAACAGCGTTTTTTTCTGTAAACAACAGGCCGTATGGTTTGAAATGCGAAGCATTTCAAACTGAAAATGCTCTAAAAGAAATGGAACCACTGATCGACGACGGCAAACATGGGCATGGCAAAAAGAACGCTGTCCGCGCGATCCAGAACGCCGCCGTGTCCGGGCAGCAGATTACCGGAATCCTTGACGCTGACCGAACGCTTGAGAGCGGATTCAAAGAGATCGCCCATCTGAGCAAAAGCGTTGATGGCAATGCCGAGCAGCGCAAAGGAGATAATGCCCGCCGAGCCGAAAATGGCGCCGTAAATGACGCAGAAAACCACGCAGCCCGCGAGACTGCCCAGAGCGCCTTCGGAGCTCTTGTTGGGGCTGACGCGGGGCCAGAGCTTGTGGTGGCCGAAACGCGTGCCCACAAAATAGGCGGTGGTGTCGGAGGCCGCCACGGCCGCCAGGACAAAGATCAGCTTGGTGGTGGAAAGGTAGGTGGCGGGCAGCAGGAGCAGCGGCACATAGGCCAGACCGGCCATAAAGATGCCGCTGGGCGCAAAGGCCGTTTCCTCACCAACAACATCCCAGCGGAAAAGGAAGTTCAGGGATGCGAGCACAAAACCCGCGCCGAGGAAGACGAGTGCATCCTGCGGACGATGCAGCCAGGTGAGCACCAGCATGCCCCAGCCAAGCAGGATGGCGCAGATGCGGGTGGGAATACGGCCGCGCGCACCCCAGAACAGCGAGAAAAATTCCCAGAGGCCCAGCGCCGATACAAGCATGATGAAGGCAAGCAGAGGCCAGCCGCGTACCGTCAGAACGAGAATAACAACGGCGGCAAGCACGACGCCGGTAATAATCCGGCGCATATCGGTCGCATGATCAACGGGCATCTATTTGCTCCTGTGTTTTGCCGAAACGGCGCGAGCGCGAGCCGTAGACGGCCAGAGCCTCATGCAGCTGCGGCACGCGAAAATCGGGCCACGGCACGGGGGTAAAGTAAAATTCGCTGTAGGCGCACTGATAAAGAAGATAATTGCTCAGGCGCTGTTCGCCGCTGGTGCGGATGAGAAAGTCCGGGTCCGGCTGTCCGGCCGTGTAGAGATGACGGGCAAAACTTTCTTCCGTCACGTCATCGGGAGAAACTCCCTCGCGCAGCAGCTCCTGCACGGCCCGCACGATCTCGGCGCGACCGCCGTAATTGAGCGCGAGATTCAGCACCATGCCGTCGTTGGCGGCTGTGCGGCGCATGCCGTGACGCAGGGCCGTGCGGGCAGCAAGCGGCAGTCCGTCTATGTCGCCGAGTATGTTCAGACGGATGCCCTCGCGCTCCATGCGCGGCACTTCCTGACCGAGAAATTCCAGCAAAAGGCTGAAAAGGGCCGCCACCTCCGTTTTCGGGCGGTTCCAGTTCTCACTGGAAAAGGTGTAGAGCGTCAGATACCGGATGCCGAGTTTGCGGCATTCGGTCACGATGTCGCGCACGGTTTCCGCGCCTGCACGGTGCCCGGCTTCACGCGGCAGACCGCGCGCCTGCGCCCAGCGTCCGTTGCCGTCCATGATGACGGCAAGATGTACGGGCAGCGGCAATGAAGTGACGTCGTCGGTAGCGTTCATACGAGCCTGTACGCACACGGGGCGCGACACTTCCTGCCGCGCCCCGCATGCCGGTTAGATATCCATGATTTCCTTTTCCTTGGCCGCGCACTTCTTGTCCGTTTCGGCAACGAAACGGTCCGTCAGCTTCTGTACGTCGGCTTCGGCCTTTTTCTGCTCGTCTTCGGTGATGGTCTTGTCCTTTTCCAGCTTTTTCAGGCTGTCGTTGGCGTCGCGGCGCACGTTGCGGATGGCGACCTTGGCGTCTTCGCCGTACTTGCGCGAAACCTTGACGAGCTCCTTGCGGCGTTCTTCGGTCAGCGGCGGGATACTGATGCGGATCAGGCGGCCGTCATTGACGGGCGTCAGACCCAGATCGGACTTGAGAATGGCTTTTTCCACCACGCTGATGCCGCCCTTGTCCCAGGGCTGAATGGTGATGGTCCGGCTGTCGGGCACAGCCACGGAAGCCATCTGCGAGATGGGCGTGGGCGTGCCGTAGTAATCGGCCTTGATGCCGTCCACGAGAGCCGTGGTGGCGCGGCCGGTGCGCAGCTTGGCAAACTCGCGCTCCAGCGATGCCAGCGCCTTTTCCATGCGGTCTTCGGTATCGAGGAGAATGCCGTCGATATCCATGCGGGACTCCTTGAGGTTCTCGGTTGCTACTTGTGAACGATGGTGCCGACGGCTTCGCCGAGAAGCACGCGGCGGATATACCCGCCGAACATGCGGCACACGATGATGGGCACGTTGTTGTCGCGCATGAGCGCAAAGGCGGCGGCATCCATGACGCCGATGCGACGATTCAGAGTTTCGTCATAGGTCAGGCTGTCATACTTGACGGCATCGTCATGGACGGCGGGATCCTTGTCGTAAATACCGTCTACCTTGGTCGCCTTGATGACGGCGTCGCATTGCAGTTCCATGCCGCGCAGGGCCGCCGTGGTGTCCGTGGTAAAATAGGGATTGCCGGTACCGGCCGCGCAGATGACCACGCGACCCTTTTCGAGATGCCGCAGGGCGCGACGCCGGATGAAGGGTTCGCAGACTTCCTGCATGGTGATGGCGGACAGAACGCGGGTGGGGTAGCCCTGCTTTTCCAGCATGTCCTGTACGGCCAGCGCGTTGAGCACCGTGGCCAGCATGCCCATGTAGTCGGCCGAGGAGCGCTCCATGCCCTTGGCCGATCCGGAAAGGCCGCGAAAGATATTGCCGCCGCCGATGACAAGGGCAAGCTGAACGCCCAGGTCGAGCAGGCCGCCTATTTCAGTGCAGATTGCGGCAACGGTATCGGGATTGATGCCCGTCTTGAGTTCCCCGGCCAGAGCCTCGCCGCTCAGCTTGAGCAGGACGCGCTTGTACTTCAGTTCCGCCATGACTGTTTTCCTCGCAGGTCTGCGCGGCGCATCCGCAGGGAGCGGAGGCCGCAGTGGACATGCCGCCGATGCGGCAGGTCGTTGCGGACAGCGCGCCCAGGGCGCGCGACGGGGGCAGTGTATCAAAATATTGTTCCAACTCAAAGACCCTTTTGCTTCCCGCCCCCGCGGGAATCTTGCAAGATGGGGAGCGGAAGCTTATGCAGAGGCAGGTGCCGCACGGCGGCCCGGCTTTTTTTCAGGGAGTTTCTCATGCTTATCTTTCTTGCCATGCTGCTTCTGGGCGGCATCGTGGGCTTTGTCGGCGCCGGCGGGGCGGGCGTTACCATCGCCCTGCTGACGGCCTTTTTCGGCGTTCCCGTGCATACGGCGCTGGGTACCTCGCTGGCCGGGATGATGTTCACGACGCTTTCCGGGTCCGTCAGCCACTTTCGGGAAGGCAATGTCCTTTTGCGGCTGGGGGCTTCCATCGGGCTGTTCGGGGCGGTCGGTGCTTTTGCGGGAGCCTCTTTTTCTTCGAGCCTCGACGGCGACACGCTGCGGCCCTTCACCGGCGTGGTCCTGCTTCTGTCCTCCTGGCTTTTTTATTTAAAGATATTTCGTTCGGACTGCCGCCTTTTCCGCTGGCAGGTGCGGGACGACGGCGCGCTGCGTCACTGGCTGCACGTGGGCGGGCTCGGCCTGTTCAACGGCCTTCTGTCGGGAGCGTTCGGCGTGGGGGCCGCGCCCTTCATTCAGCTGACCCTGCTGATAGTTTTTCATGTGCCGCTTTATATGACCGTGGGCACGACCATGATGGTGATTCTGCCCATTGCGGCCATGGGCGGCGCGGGCTACCTCTGGCACGGCCATCTCGATCCGGTATTGTTTGCGCAGGTGCTTTCGGGCCAGATGCTGGGGGCCTATATCGGCGCGAAGTTCACGCGGCTTGCTCCGTTGTGGCTGTTGCGCGCCTGCGTGGTGCTGACGCCCGCCACCGGAGGCCTGATCCTCCTTCTCGAATAAAAAAGGACTTTTTTTCTCGTTTTCTTTCTTGTTGATTTTATTTGAGAAAAAAAGATTAAAAAGCTTTTTTTCGGAAAAACGTTGGGAATTTTGTCACAGACCCTTTGACAGAACCGGTTCTTCGGGCTACGTTTCGTATGCTTCTTACAACATTTTGCCTTTTTACAGGAGGGGGCGGGAATGCTGGATCTCAATATCACCCTGCTTTTCCAGTTGGTGAACTTCTTTGTGGCGCTCATTCTTTTGAACGTGCTGCTCATTCGCCCGATCCGGAACATCATCCGCCAGCGCAAATCCGTTATGGACGGCATGGGCTCCGAGGCCGCCTCCTTTGAAGAGCAGGCCGCCCAGCGTCTTGCCGACTACGAAGCGCAGCTGCAGGGTGCGCGCCAGGAAGCCGGTAAGAATCGCGCCGAAGCGCGCGCTGCCGGGGCCGCCGAGCAGGCCGCTCTTGTGAGCGCCGCTCAGCAGGAAGCTCAGATGATTATGGCTCAGGCCCGCGAAACGCTGCGGGGCGAAGCCGACGCCGCCATGTCGCAGCTGCGCGGCCGGATTGACGAATTTGCCGATAAGGCCGTTGCCCGCGTTCTGGGGTAGCGGTATAAGGCGGATCGCGCCCGCCCGGCGGCGCGCGAACTGGTCAGGGGGTACGGGCCTGCGCGCCCGTTTGTGAGTGACCCAAAGAGGGGGTGGGCTTTGAACCGGAAAAAATACGCCATCTCACGCTTCGTGCGTACGGCCGCTGCCGTCGCGCCCGTCGCCGTCGTCGTGCTCCTGAGCGCTTCGGCCGCATGGGCTGCCGAAGGGCACGGGCCCCGCTGGGACGACTTCGCCTGGCGCGTGCTCAACTTCGTGCTGTTCGCCGGCATCCTGTGGTACTTCATCGGCGGCAAGGCCAAACAGTTCTTCCGCAATCGTCGCGAAGGAATTTCCAGCGAGCTGGACAGCCTGGATGCCCGTCGCAAGAGCGCCCGCGAGGAACTGGACAAGGTCGAACAGCGCATCCGCAACCTGGAGGCAGAACGCCGGGCCATTCTTGATGAAAGCCGCGAGCAGGCCGAAAGCCTGAAGCAGGCCATCATCGACGAGGCTCGCGCCCAGGCGACGCAGATTGTGGAACAGGCGCGTCGCTCGGCGGAAAACGAAGGCCGCGCCGTCATCGCGGAAGTGCGCGCTACCATCGCCGACGAGATTGTGGCCGCCACCGAAAAGGCCCTGGCCAAGAAGCTCGGCCCCGCCGAGCAGGAGGCCCTCATTGACAAATCCCTTAACAAGGTGGTGCTCCATTGACCGACGCCATAGTTGCCCGCAGGTATGCACATGCGCTATTTTCGCTGGGTCAGGCCGGCGGCGCCAAGGTGCTGAACCGGTACGGCGATAATCTGTTCGCCATCGGGAGCCTGCTTGAATCCTCGGCCAAGCTGGAACAGGCGCTGAAAAGCCCCGTTATCAGCAGCGAAGAAAAAAAGAAGGTCCTTCAGGCCCTTTTCAAAAAAATTAATGCCGACCCCACCGTCCGAAACTTTTGTTTCTTGCTGGCCGACAAAGAGCGCCTCGCCTGTCTCGGCGAGATTGTCGCCTGCTTCCGCAAGCTTCTGGACGATGCTAAAGGCATTATCCGCGGCAACCTCACCACCGCCGTGGAACTGACTGATGCGAAGCGCGGCCAGCTGAAGGCCGCGCTGGAGGAAAAAGCCGGAGCCGGCATCGAACTCACCTTTGACGTTGACGCATCCATCCTTGGGGGAGTGGTGCTGAAGGTCGGTGATCGAGTGCTGGACGCAAGTCTGCGCGCGCAGTTGGCGATCCTTCGGGAGACATTCAAGAGGGGTGAATAGCACATGCAGATCAAAGCGGAAGAGATAAGCAAGATCATTGAGGATCAAATCAAAAACTACGAGCAGCGCGTAGAAATGAGCGAAACCGGCACTGTGCTCTATGTCGGTGACGGCATCGCTCGCGTGCATGGCGTACAGAACGCCATGGCCATGGAGTTGCTGGAGTTCCCCGGCGGCGTCATGGGTATGGTGCTCAACCTCGAAGAGGACAACGTCGGCGTCGCTCTGCTCGGCTCGGACACGGGCATCAAGGAAGGCGATCCGGTCAAGCGTACCGGAAAGATCTTCTCCGTGCCGGTGGGCGACAAGGTTATGGGGCGCGTGCTCAACCCCCTGGGCCAGCCCATCGACGGCCTTGGACCCATCGAGTCCGAAGAAGTGCGCCCGGTGGAAATCAAGGCCCCCGGCATCATCGCCCGCAAGAGCGTGCATGAGCCCATGCCTACGGGTCTGAAGGCCATCGACGCCATGACGCCCATCGGTCGCGGTCAGCGCGAGCTGATCATCGGCGACCGTCAGACCGGCAAAACCGCCGTCTGCATCGATGCGATCCTCGCGCAGAAGGAAACGGACATTCACTGCTTCTACGTGGCCATCGGTCAGAAGAAGGCTTCTGTCGCCCTGGTGGCGGATACCCTGCGTCGTCACGGCGCCATGGAGTACACCACCATCATTTCGGCGACGGCCTCCGACCCTGCGCCGCTGCAGTACATCGCGGCCTATACCGGCTGCACCATGGCGGAGTACTACCGCGACAACGGCAAGCACGCCCTGATCATCTACGACGACTTGTCCAAGCAGGCCGTGGCCTACCGCCAGATGTCCCTGCTGCTCCGTCGTCCTCCGGGGCGTGAAGCTTTCCCCGGCGACGTGTTCTA